>DQVL01000047.1 GCA_015661745.1 Thermoprotei archaeon
CCTCATCAAGAAGATCCACTGCTTTCCTAGCCATTAAATTAGTAGTTCCTGGAGTAGCGCCTACACCCGGTACAAATAAGACTCTATTATCTATTGCAATATTGTTTAGAGAAAGTTGATCATCGTCAGTTGCAACGTCAACACCTGAAACCCCCTCCTCAACAGCCACCTTTGAAACAATATAATCATATTTGAATGGGAGGGCATTAATCACTATATCATGTCCAGACAATACGTGTCTAAGACTATCTAAGTCGTTTACATCAACCTTCACAGCCTTTACACGTTCATCACCTTCTTCCTCCACAAATTCCTTAGCCCTACTAATATTGTAGTCTGCGATGATGATTTCATCAAAGCCGCTTGTCTCTATAAAATCTCTTGAAGCCTCTATACCGACTGCGCCTACGCCACCAAGTATAACAGCAGAACTCATTTACATCACAATCCAAATTTCTGAGAGGAACATCTAGATTAATTAGAAATATATATTTATAGGAGATATTGTGTGAAGCTTCATAAAACTATTTATATCTTAGTTATACGCCATTTCTCAACAAGTTTATTTTTATCCAGTATATAGTGTTCCCCTCCCCTCTCGAGTCTATACCCTATATATTGGAGTACAGACGTTAATAGACTTGAGAATATGTAGATAGGACCGGCCATCTCCCTTTTATACATATTTATATCAAATGGAAAATGTACAACTGTTTCAATAGTGGAATTATCTTCATTAAATATGTATTCGATTTTATCAACAATTCTAATTCTACGCATATAGTCACAGAGTCTCTGAACAGCATGGTTTATCTCCATATCCTCAGTAACCCCTATATCATCTTTTAACTCTTTAAATAGGATCTCACCACTCCTCCATAATACCTCCCAGGAATCCTCTCCAAACCTCTCTATCAACGCTCTATATATCGCATTTATAAATTTGAAGACGAGTGGAAGTTCAACGCCGTTCAACGACATTACATCATTTTAATAACATCTAAACCTTAAATATGTTTCATTTAGATTCATACATCTATTGTAAAACATATCCACGTAGATAGACTATATATAGGGCAAATAAAGTTACTATTATAGCTAGTGGAAGACCCATCTTCAGCCACTCACCCAGGGTCAAAGCCTTTAAACGCCTTTTCTCCAATAATCCAAGCATCACAAGACTTGCAGAGGTACCTATAGGGGTTGCTAATGCAGCGAATACACCGGAGAATAGGATTCCAAACCATATAAAATATGTATCTATACCTAAAGTTGTTAATTCTCTAATAATTGGTGATATAGTAGCTACAGTTAATACATTATCAAGCAGTGGACTTAATACTGCTGTAATGGCAGATATATACATAAATAGAGCCTCGGGATTGCCGCCTGATAGATTAACTAGGTAGGTAGTTATTGCATTTATAACCCCCACATATTTAAGAGAACCAACTAGGCTGAAGAACGTCATCAGAAATACTAGGGTCTGCCAATCAACTCTATGGAGAAATATTCCTAGCCCTGCCTCCCCTTCAAAAGCGATAATGTATGAAGCTGCTATTAGAGCCACGGAAACCAATATTAATTTAGGTTCCACTTCTATACCAAATGAATTTAGTAAGGAAGCTATCTCACCATGAATAATTATAGGTATCAATACGGATAAGAAGATAGCTGTAGATTTCCTTGTATTAACAGCTTCTCTAGATAATAATTCTACAATCTCTTTAACATCAACTTCCTTCATTTTGTGATGCAGTTTTTCTAGATCCCCCTTTAACATGAGGAATGTATATGATATTAGAATTAACAATGCGGTTACTGTAATCGGAGTCGCCCATACAAAAAAGTCAAACATCGTTAATCCTCCGTTAAATGCAACTAATATAGCGACTGGATTCCCCATTACCGTTGCGGTACCACCTATAATCACACTATATGTTATTGGAAGAAGAAATTTTCTCGGTTCAACCTTATATATAGAGGATAATTCCAAAACTATAACACTCATAAATAGGATGGCGGTTACCTCATCAACCATAGCGGCAAACATACCCCCCAAAAATATGAGGACTGCATAAAATCTCCTTGGATACCCATGTAAATATGGAATCAACTTAGATATTAAATACTCAAAATAATTTGTCTCCTCCAGATACCCGACTACAACCATCATACCAAGTAGGAAGAGGATGATATCCATATGCATAAATTCAAGGAATAACTCGAAGGGGAGGATATTAAGGACAAATGCTATGGCAAGACCGAATACACCAGCCGCCAACCTCCTTTTCCACATAAATAATGTTGTAGATATTACAAATGCAATTATTGTGATGGCAACAATAGATCTATTGTCTAGACCTATATTATATAGTATTAATGAGACGGTTAATGGTATTATGGCTGGGAGATAACTACCTATCCTCATACCTTAAAAGAAATTGCCCCTGTATATTTAAAATTATTTAATTACCATATATTTTCAATCTAACACCACAGTATATATAAATATATTTACATATACCATGTTAAATCACTTAACAACATAAGTAGATCTAAAACCTTCTTGAATAGTGTGGTCTGTGTAACCCTACCAATCACTCTACCCTCATCCACCACATATACCCTTCTAATATCATTCACCGCCATCAACTCCATCGCTCTAGCTACTGGCTCATCAGGAGCAACTGTTATGATTGGTGAAGACATGATCTCAGCGACTCTCACACCATCTAGATTCATACCCTTAGCTATAACCTTTTTAATAATATCTCGTTCAGTCACCACCCCAACCGGCAATCCCTCTCTACTAACTAATAGGCTCCATACACCCTTCTCCACCATAGTCTTCAGAGCGTCTCTACATGTTGTTGACTCATCAACCATATATATCTTATCATCCATCACATCCTTAACCCTCAAGGATATCCTCATCTAGGACACCAAAATTAATATTGGCTATAAAAATTTAAATTATAAAGAGGATGAGAATATCCAGAAATTATGGCCAAATAATTGAAAAGAGTTTTTATGAGCCGAGGCCTGATATAGTAGCCAAAAAAATTCTTGGTAAGATACTCCTTAGGATAGAAGGGGATATTTTGATGGGGGGTATGATTACAGAGGTAGAGGCATATTTTGGACCTGAAGACCCAGCCTCCAGGGCATCAAAAAAGGGGTGGATAGGGGAGGCTATGAAGAGGGATCCAGGATATACACTAGTTTATATGGTACATGGATATTGGCTATTAAATATTGTAACTACATTAGGGGGGGCTGGGGCGGTCTTAATAAGGGGTATAGAGCCTCTAATAGGTATCGAGCATATGAGGAGGTATAGAGGGGTATTCAAGAAAAATATTTTAACATCAGGACCCGGAAGATTAACTAGAGCCCTCAATATTACAAAGGAGTTGGATAACATACCTGTATATAATGTAGAGTCATGTATACAGATATTGGATTATCTAGATATAGATGAATATGATATTGAGAGGAGTCATAGGATCGGAGTATCTAAAGACCTTCATGAACCATATAGATTTTATATAAAGTCATTTATAGATAAGGGTTTAACCATAGATAAGGGTCTTAGACATTAAAGATGGTAATATAATATATACTTTATAATGAGAATTTTCAATAGAGTTGCATATACATATTAAATATTGATATGATATTAAATAGATTTGTAGGCGGTCCAATAAATGAACCTAGGCTAAAAAAGGTGTATTTAATCAATAATTTTGAGTATACAACATGTAATTACATGTGTAAATATTGTTTCCTTGGTAAGATATCGAGGGATTCATGCCCAGTCTACCAGAGTAGATTGTCACGTATTGAGAGGCAGGTTGAGGAATATATTGGCAAATACGGTTTGAGAAGTGTCAAGTCAATACTCATTTCACCAATTGGAGAGCCTACACTCGATCCTAATCTACCGACTTTATTAAAGTATATGAAATCATATGGAGTGCCTGTAGCTATATACACCAATGGCTCGAGACTAGTTGAAGACAGGATATTTAAACTATTAAAGCAGTTTGATATAGTCACAGTGAAATTTGATACCTTAAGAATTGATGTAATAGAAAATCTGAATAAACCAAATATCAAATTGGATCCTGAAAAGATATATTATAACTTGGTTAAGTTTAGGAGGGAGTACCGTGGAAAGCTATATTTAGATGTAATGTTAGTAGATGGATACAACGACTATAGAGAGGATCTAGATGAACTTATAGCCGCTATAAAAACGATTAATCCAAATAAAGTATTCTTAAACACTCCCTACTACCCTAATAGGGGAGGGGCTAGACCACCAAGAAATGGTACAATATCCTATATATATTCTAGGCTGACTAAATTCATGCCTAATAGAGTAGAGATTATAGATTATCTACCAGAGCCATATTCAAATAAGAAGATTGAGGATCCAATTGAAGAATTTATCTATTTATCTACAGTTAATCCGATGACTGTCGAGGATGCATATGAATATTTCAAGATGTTTGGTTTAGACCCTGAGGAGACACTTGAGGAACTCATTAGATTGGGTGATGTTGAGATCGTTAAGTGGCTGGATAGGGAATATGTAATTGCTAATGTAATAGCTAGAAGACTTACATAGAGACGGTTAACATTAGAGTTATAGGTGGATAATAGGATCTTAAATACATGTAATACCATATTTTATTGCTGTATACGATTTCCAATGATCTAATATAAAAAGGTTATATGAATGATTTTAGTTGATTGGCAAACTCCATTGATACAGGCTCTACAGCCTCCACCACTTCCCTATATACATCATTTATAGCCTTTCTAATCTCTATAGGATCCTTATATTTACGTATCTTATCCAGCTCCACCCAGAAGTCGATTGTATATATTGGTTCGAGGGTCATCTCAACTATTATGACGTTAGACACCTCCCTCAACCTCTCCCTCCTTTTAACAGATTCTTCAGCCAACTCTATAAGTCCCTTCTCAGTAAGGAGTTTATAAAGCTCCTCCTCAAAATGGATTATAGTGTTTAATAGTCCTGTAAAAGTATATTTTTTCATTACCACCAACGCTCTATAACTATCTTCTTATCAGTAAAGAAGTCTAGACTATCAACCTGTCCATGGACAACTCCGAAGAATGATTCTTTCCGGCCTCCAAATGGGAAGAAGGCCATTGGCGCAGCTATACCTATGTTTATACCAATATTACCTATGTTTACACCCCTCCTAAACTTCCTAGCTACTGCACCGCTTGATGTAAATATGCTCGCAGCATTTCCATATTCAGATTTATCCATCATCTCAATAACTTGATCTAGTGATTCAGCCTCTATTATAGATGCAACCGGCCCAAAAATCTCTTCCCTTGCTATAGTCATATCTGGTGTGACATCCTCAAATATTGTTGGACCTATGAAATAGCCATCTGGGTATTTATCGACTTTAACATTTCTACCGTCTAATGAGAGTCTAGCTCCCTCCTCCACACCTATATCTATATATCTACGTATCTTTTCAAGGGCTTTCATAGATACTACTGGACCAATATCTACATCGCTATCTAAGCCATATCCAAGTCTAAGATTCTTTGCCAGCTCTATAAATTTAGGTACTACCTTGTTATATGCATCGCCTATTGGGACTAATATACTGTTTGCTAAACATCTCTGTCCAGTGTTACCGAAGAAGCTCGATATCAGATTTGTAACTGTCTTATCTATCTTGGCATCTGGCATTACAACGGCATAATTTTTCGCGCCTGCCTGTAGAATAGCTCTCTTACCCAATTCACCAACCCTTTTATATATATATCTCGCAACTTTTGTAGAGCCTACAAATGCCACGCCAAAAACCTTTTTATGACTTACCAATCTATCGCCAACATCACCCAATCCATATACTACATTGATTAGGCCAGGGGGGATCTTAGCTTCTTCATGTAGGAGTTTCATTACCCAGTAGAAGGGTACTGGGGTTAATTCACTGGGTTTAACAACTACGGTGTCACCGACGGCCAATGCATATGGGATGAACCAGAATGGAACCATTACCGGAAAGTTGAATGGTGATATTATGGCTGCTACACCCAAAGGCTCTCTAACTAGATATTCATCTATACCCCCAGCAACATTCTCTAGATACTCACCCTTCTGAAGTAGGTATGCCACTCCAATAGCTGTCTCTACATTCTCAATAGCCCGTCTAACTTCTCCAAGAGCCTCATCATATATCTTCCCATGATTCTGGACGATTACCCTAGCAATCTCATCTCTATATTTTTCTAGGACACTCTTCATTCTAAAGAGTATCTGGATCCTGGTTGGTATCGGTGTCTCCCGCCATTTTAGATAGGCTTCATATGCCGAGTCAACAGCCTCATCAACCTCATCCCCTGTTGATATTGGTAGCTCAGCTATCACCTCATTCTTTGCAGGATTAAAAATCTTGATATATTCTCTTGACTCTGACTCTCTAAACACTCCATCTATATATGGTTTTATCCTGCCATATGATTCGAGGACTTCCTTATACAGACTCATCAAAAAATGTTTTGTCTAAAAAATATGATATAACAATGTATATAGATACAAATGGGGGGATAAAAAGGGTTTAACGTAGCAAATGGAAGGCTCCCGCTAGGAAGATCTCTCCTGAATCCCTGAATATCCACATCTGACCAGGTAACCATGCTGTAGTCCCATCGTTATATCTAAACTGTATCAAAACCTCCACATAACCCCATTCAGGAGTTGCAATCACTCTAGTGACTATTACTGGATATGTTA
>DQVL01000051.1 GCA_015661745.1 Thermoprotei archaeon
ATCGAGATGATTAAGAGAGGGTCTATAGATAAAGGTGATGTTATCGAGTCTTCTAAAGTTGCAGCTATAAATGCGGTTAAGAATACTCCTTATATACTTCCATATTGCCATCCAATAAAGATAACAGGTATAGATATAGATCATATTCTTAACAGAGACTATATTGAGATGTCTGTAACTGTAAAGAGTATTGAACAGACCGGTGTTGAGATGGATGCTTTAACAGGTTTGATGGCTGGTCTACTCTGTATATGGGATATGGTTAAAAAGTATGAAAAGGATGAAGAGGGTAACTATCCAACCACGAAGATAGTTGATGTACATGTAGAGTATAAGAGGAAGGAGATAGTCAAGTAATTAAAATATATTGGTTATATACAGGTGTTGTAAAGTGGGTCCCTATATGGGATATCATGTTGGATGGAAGATATTGATATCCACAGTAAGTACGAGGAGATATAAATCGCTATTAGAACTTGGTGAGTATGAAGATAAATCCGGTGATATAGCTGTATCCATCTTTGAAAGATATGGATATAGGAATATTGATAGGATCTTAATTAGTGATGATACTAAAATGATTAAGGAGGTCATCGATATAGCCCTTAAGAAGGGTGTGGATATCTTGATATTCATAGGTGGAACCGGTGTAGCCAAGGATGATGTAACTGTTGAGACCCTAAAAAAATTCTTTGATAAGGAGTTGCCAGGCTTTAATGTATTATATACTGTATATAGTGAGAGACAAGTTGGTGTAAGGGCTCTATCGTCACGGGCTACAGCCGGATTTATTAAAGACATGCTTGTATATGCACTCCCTGGATCCCCAAATGCTGTTCAACTATGTATTGAAAAGCTTATACTTCCGGAGGCTGAGCATCTCCTTAAGATTAGGAGGGGCTATAAACATTAGCCTATCCATAATAAGGGTTGGATAAACCCCGGGATCTACATATCAAATATAGTCTATTTAACACATCTTTTACCCCATTTAACAACGTCTATAAATGAATATATCAGGGTAAAAATAGTCTCATCTATCTAAATATAATTAAAGGGTTATATGGGTGGAATCATGGTATATGGATATGGTAATCGAATCGCTTTCATAGATCTTACAAAGGGTAAAGTGAAAATTAGAAAGCCTAAAGAGTCCATATTAAAAGAATATATTGGTGGTAAAGGACTTGGAGCTAGACTCCTATATGATATGCTTCCACCAAAAATAGATCCTCTATCTCCATCTAACATACTTATATTTGCAGTTGGTCCATTGACTGGTACTGGAGCCCCTGCATCTGCAAGGGGTGTAATCGTAACCAAATCACCAGCTACATGGACATTTAACGATAGTAATGGAGGTGGCTTCTTCACCTCATATATGAAGCTGGCTGGATATGATGCATTAGTCTTCCTGGGTAGGGCTGAGAAACTTAGTTATGTATATATTGACCATGATGGTAAGATCCATATTCGTGATGCAACCCATATTAGTGGATATGGGGTATATGCAACAGAGGATACGTTGAAGGATGAGGTTGGTGATAAAGATGCAAAGGTAGCATCTATTGGCCCGGCCGGTGAGAATCTAGTTAAGATTGCCGGTGTAGTAGTAGATAAACATCATATCCATGCTAGGGGTGGATCCGGAGCTGTTATGGGGAGTAAAAATTTAAAGGCTGTGGTTGTCTCGGCAGATAAGAATAACCCTAGATATGAACTTGCATATCCAGATGAGTTTAACGAGTTTAACAGAAGATATATTAAAGAGAAGATCTTTAGTGAGGAGTATTCATGGGCTAAAGATGGTGGTACACCTGTTATTGTTCAATGGAGTAATGAGGCTGGGTTATTCCCGACTAAAAACTTTCAGGATGGTGTATTCGATGGCTGGGAAGATATTTCTGCGGAGATTCTAAAGAGCTATAGAACTAGTAAGGCAGCCTGCTATAGATGTACAATAGCATGTAGAAACCTGGTTAAGATTAGGCATGAGAAGTTTGGAGAGGTATTTATTGATGGGCCAGAGTATGAGACTATAGCTATGGTTGGTGGATCGACGGGTCTAGGTGATTTTAAAGCTATAGTATCATTGAATGCACTGCTTGATGATATGGGTATGGACTCGATATCAGCAGGAAACATAATTGGATATGTTATGGAGCTCTATGAAAAAGGTTATATATCTAAGGATGACCTAGGAGGGTTGGAGGCTAAATGGGGTGATCCGGATGTTGAACATGAACTTGTTAAGATGATTGCATACCGCAGAGGATTCGGTGATATTATGGCTGAAGGGGTAAAGGGTATTGCCTCATATATTGGTGGTGACTCTTATAAATTCGCTATAGAGGTTAAGGGATTGGAGTATCCAGCTTATGACCCTAGAGGTAGTTACTCAATGGCTCTAGCCTATGCAACCTCTGACCGTGGAGCATGCCACTTAAGAGCATGGAGTATCGTTGAAGAGGCATTTGGAGATAAAGACCCCTATATAGTTGAGGGGAAGGCTGAGATAGTCATAAGGCTTCAGGACCTCAATGCTATTAAATGGAGTATGGTGTGGTGTGACTTTCTAGCTATAAATTATGAGGATATGTCTACATATCTAAGGCTAGCCACTGGATGGGATCTAAAGCCTGAAGAGCTTAGATACCGTGGTGAGAAGATATGGAATCTAATTAGACTATTTAATTTGAGAGAAGGATTTACGAGGAGAGACGACTATGCCCCATATAGGATTTTACATGAGCCACTAAAGAGTGGACCGGCAAAAGATAAGGTAATTGGGGTGGATAACTTCAACAAGATGTTGGATGAGTATTACAGGCTAAGAGGTTGGAATAAGGATGGTGTCCCACTTAAGAAAACCCTTAGAAGACTCCGGTTATCAAAGGATTACAAGAGGGTTTGGCACCCACTAAATTGATGGTTTACCCCATTCAAACTCATTTTTAAATATTTACTTAATATTTAGATTTATATAGGATCTATTCCCGACCTAATCTATTAAGGAGGTTTGATTGTGGAGTTGGTTGAGGACGAGACAGCCTATATTAGGGTCCTCCAATTGGTGGTGATACCATCTTATGTATGAGGCTTACTTAAATAGTTTTGAAGATTATGGTCCCAAAACATTAGATGAAGTTAGGAAATATCTGGATCGGACTAAGAAGTCCAGAGAGATTTTCGAAACTGTTTCGGAATATATTCCATATGGCGTCAACAGTAACCAGAGATTCTATCCACCATATCCAATCTATATGAAGAGAGCTAGAGGATCTAGTGTATGGGATGTAGACGATAATTTATATATTGATTTTAATATGGGGTATGGAGCCCTTATCGTAGGGCATGCACATCCAAAGATAAATGAAGCTCTTCATAAACAGTTGGAGGAGGGTATATTATATACATTTCCCTACTACCTACTTGAAGAACTAACAGAATTGATTACTGATATTCTAGATATAGACATGTTTAGGTTTAGTAATAGCGGCAGTGAAGCGGTAATGTTTGCAATTAGATTAGCTAGGGCATTCACCGGTAGAGACATAATAATTAAGGTTGAGGGTAGCTACCATGGTACTTATGACAATGTATTATTCAGTATATGGCCATTCAGAGGGTTAGCTGGACCAAGGAAGATGCCAGTTAGTGTATTGGAGACTATGGGTGTCCCAGATGCTATGGAGGAGTTAGTTAGAATTGTACCCTTTAATGATGTAAATCCCCTTGTCGATATACTTGAGGAGGAGGGGGATGATGTAGCAGCGATTATAGTTGAACCTGTAATGATGAATGCAGGGATAATTAAGCCTGAAAATGGATACCTAAAAAGTCTACGGAAACTAGCTTATGAGTATGACGTTGTATTAATATTTGATGAGGTTAAGACTGCCTTGAGAGCCGGGCTTACAACTGCTTCACAGATTTATGGAGTCGACCCAGATATTATAACTGTTGCAAAGGCTATAGGTGGTGGAGCAGTAGTAAGTCTAGTAGGTGGTATAGAGGAGATAATGTCCCTAGTCGGTCCTACAGAGAGTATAAGGATACAAGGAGTTGTTCATGCAGGTACCTATAACGCGAATCCACTTAGCCTACGTGCATTATACGTTACATTAACTGAGATATTGACTGAGGATTCCTATAGAAAAATGTTGGATATGAATAGAAAACTACTTGATGGCTATACACATCTATTACGAGAGTATGACATACCTGGTTATGTAGAGGAATTTGGTGTATCAGGTTCATTAATATTTAGTGATAAAAAAGTTAAGAACTTTAGGGATCTCATGAATCTACCTTTTGACTTATGGTATCCACTATACTATTCTATGTTGAATAGAGGCGTCATACCAATGGCTACTGGTCCGGAAGAGATGTGGACCCTCAGTGTACAACATACTATTGAGGATATAGAAAAATATTTGGAGGCATTGTCCGATTCATTTAATGTTATATCTGAGGCAAAGAGATATATAGAAGAGTGGTAGAGAATGGATTAGTAGTTGTTTGATAAACCTAAAAATTTAAATTTGTATATAGACATAATATATATTTTGAGAGTCAACCGGGGTTATAACACGTTTTTCACTCTATATATCAACCCCCTACAATGTTTCTAAAGGTGGTTTAGATGGTTAGGGTTGTAGTGTTAGGTATGGGTATGGCGGCCTCACATTATATTGTGGGGCTTGAAAGAATTAAGATGGGTGATGTAGAACCATATGGTGTTCCATTGGCAGGGAAACTTCCTATTGATATTAGCGAGATAGAGGTTGTAGGTGTATATGATGTAGACACTAGTAAAGTCGGTAAATCGGTGTATGAAGTTGCTAAGATGCAGATCGGATCAGATATGCCTATACCAGAGAGTCTTAAAGAGATTAAAGTATATGAAGGTGTACATTTGAGGAACTTGGATAGACTTGGTATTGAAGCGAGGGGTGTTGAGGATAGGAAATCTCTATCAGAGGCTTTAGATTACCTAGTTGAACAATGGAGCCGATTAGAGCCTGATGTATTCATAAATGTTATAACGACGGAGTATGCTACACCATTTGGAGACCCTAATTATCTTGCTGAGGTTATTCGAGAGAATAATGTAGATGAGATCTCTGCAGGCCAGTTCTATGCCTATGCAGCTGCAGTATATGCATCGAAATATAAACCTATAGCCTATGTCAATCTAATACCTACCCCATTAGCTAATGACGATGCCTTCATAAAATTATATACTAAATATAACTCTGTGTTACTAGGTGACGATGGAGCGACAGGAGCCACTCCATATACAGCCGACACTCTTGAACATCTTAGGGAGAGGAATAGATATGTAGATTTTATTGTACAGTTCAATATAGGGGGAAACCTAGATTTCTATGCATTGACAGATCCCGATAAGAATCTTATGAAGGAGGAGACAAAAAGCAGTATTGTTAGGGATATACTGGGGTATGAGGCTCCACATTATATCAAGCCTACAGGATATCTAGAGCCGTTAGGGGATAAGAAGTTTGTCAGTATACATATTGAGTATAAAACTTTCAATGGATTGAGAGATAGTATATACGTTAATATGAGGATAAATGACAGCCCGGCACTTGCTGGATATATGGTTGATTTGGCTAGACTTGGTAAGATGTTATTGGATCAAGGCTTTAAAGGGTCTGTCTATGAAGTTAATGCATTCTATATGAAGAAACCGGGTCCAAGGGGGTCTCCCTCAATATCTAGGATCGTCGCCTACCAGAGGCTTATTAATTGGTTGGAAAGTAATGACCTCATTGTAAGGGAATATCTTGAATAGCCACCACATTTTTTATAATTTTGAGGATTGATTTTATCC
>DQVL01000043.1 GCA_015661745.1 Thermoprotei archaeon
AAGGTTCGGGTTATAACTCTTTAAGAGAAAGTCCTTAGTCATATCTACTATTAATAGAGCCTTCTTCATCTCATCTAAAGAATCCTCCTCAATCAATATATCTAGTAGGTGCAATATCTGCTTTGTTAAAGGGAATATAGTTATTTTTCTACGCATATCCTGCCCCTAGAAAATACTACAAACCATATATAAGCAGCTAATAATGTATATCCCATAACTATAGTTTTATAAGCCCCGGCCGGGATTTGAACCCGGGTCCTGCGGCTTACGAGGCCGCCGCTCCACCGCTGAGCTACCGGGGCGTCAAATACTATTTATATCTTCTTATTTATTGATATTTAGATTTTCACATCGAACTTATCCAAACTCTTTGCATGTGGTATCTTGATCTCCTTATTATTTCTTGGGTCATAGAACTTTATTTTATTATATTCATCTCTATAGGCGACTACTGGGGTTCCGGGGCGTTCGCCGATTATCTCCATCAATTTATTTCCAGTCCTCTTAGTATATCTGGTGGTTTTACATTCTATATAATATATGTCTCCCCCCTCCCAACCTATAGCTATCAAGTCTATAGGCTTTGAACCAGCTAATCTAAATACTTTATAACCTAATTTCTCTAGATACCTCTTAACCCTATGTTCAAATCTATATCCCTTCCTATATCTACGGTTAACCATCTTTACAAAATATTTTCATCTTCATAAGCTAAATAGTATTGGGTTAGCATTTATGAAGCTCATGATTCCCAATACGCTATTAAAATATTTTCTTGATAAGGTTGTTGAAAGCAGATTTGAAGTATGTGGACTACTCGTGGGTTGGAATAGATCCAATAACTATATTGTGAAAGCCCTATTCATAGGTATAAACATGGAAAATAGTCCAGTCAGATTCTCAATCGACCCTCTAACCATTATATCAGCTCATGACTATGGAGATAGATATGGGTATGAAGTCTTAGCAGTTATACATAGCCATCCATCCCCTCCATATCCAAGTGAGATTGATAAACGGGGGATGTCTACATGGCGGATACCATGGGTGATAGTAGACTCCAATACGTTGAGGATTGGGGTTTGGATCTACAAGGATGGTGATGTATATCCAGTGGAATATAATATTATATGAAAAATATTTTTCTTTTGATAAGCTGGTGATTATGTATGTCAAAAGCTGATAAGGTATTTAGTTTGGCTAAGAGGAGGGGCTTCTTCTGGCCAGCCTATGAAATATATGGTGGGGTATCAGGCTTCTATGTATGGGGTCCATATGGTGTTCTACTTAAGCGTAAGATTATGGATTTATGGCGTGAATTATTCGTATATAACCATGGTTTTATAGAGATAGATTCACCTACATTATCTCCATATATAGTATTTGAGGCCTCTGGACATGTAGAAGGTTTTAAAGATGTTATGGTTACATGTGTAGACTGTGGTAAAAAATTTAGGGCTGACACGTTATTGAAGGAGAGGGGTATAGATGTTGAAGAGGGTCTTGAGCCTAGTGAATATCTAGATATAATGGTTAAGGAAGGTGTTAGGTGTCCAGTATGTGGGGGGAAACTTGGGAACCCAGATTATTTCATGACTATGTTTAAGACAACGATTGGCCCATATTCTGATGCGATTGGATTCTTAAGACCGGAGACAGCCCAAGGTATGTTTGTAGAGTTTAAAAGGATTTATGAAGTTTTTAGAAAGCGCTTTCCAATCGGTATCGCCCAGATTGGGAGAGGATATAGGAATGAAATCTCTCCTAGACAGGGTGTTATAAGACTTAGAGAATTTGATATGATGGAACTAGAATATTTCTTCGACCCCAAATCCGATGATAACTTTGAACTGGATGAGGAGGAGACTCTAAATATACTCCATGAAAAGATTATTAGGGAGGGTGGGGGAGAATATGAAACTCTAACTGTGAAGGAGATTTTGGATAGAGGTATTGTTGAGCATAGGTCTATGCTATACTTCATGATTCTTGCACAGAGGTTTCTCGAGACTCTGGGAATCCCCAGGAGTAGACAGAGGTTTAGAGAGAAGTTAGAGGGTGAACGTGCACACTATGCAAGGAAAGTGTTTGATCAGGAGGTATTCCTAGATAAATGGGGTTGGGTGGAGGTCTCTGGACATGCTGATAGAACTGATTATGACTTATCTAGACACTCGAAATATAGTGGGGATGTATTAAAGGTTGAACGCCATCTAGAAAAGCCTAGAACTATATATATAAGGGAGGCGTATCCGGAGCCTCTGAAGATTAAGGAGAAATATCCTGATAATATCGGATTTATTATGCGGGAGCTAAAGAAATATTCTCCAACCGATCTATATAAGATGATTGAGGATAAAGGCGGTGTAGATGTTGGGAGTATCAGATTAGACAAGTCTTTATTTAAGGTTGTTGAGACGGTGAAGAACGTATCTATAGAGAAGTTTACACCCCATGTTGTTGAGCCTTCATTTGGTCTGGATAGAATTGTATATGCAGTTCTTGAATATGCATATTTAGAGAGGGGTGATAGAATAGTTTTATCCTTACCAGCTTATATAGCCCCTATCGAGGCGGCTGTATACCCCCTCTTAGATAGGGATGACCTCAAGGATATGGCATCGTCAATTGTAAAGGATCTTGAGATGGCCGGTTTTAGGGTATTTTATGACTATGGGGATAGTATAGGTAGGTTATATGCGAGGGGTGATGAAATAGGTATTCCAGTGGCTTTCACAGTTGATTTAAGGAGTCTTAATGATGATACGGTTACTGTCAGGGATCGGGATAGTTGGCGTCAATATAGAATTGATAAAAATAGGGTTGTAGAATATGTGGAACGACTGGTTGAGGGAGAATCTTTTGAATCTATAGCGTCATCAATGAAGCTCGAGTATGTAG
>DQVL01000023.1 GCA_015661745.1 Thermoprotei archaeon
GAATAACCAGAATTTTATGGGGCCGCCCGGATTTGAACCGGGGACCACGGGCTCCCGAGGCCCGCATGCTAGCCAAGCTACACCACGGCCCCCAATACAAATTTTTGGGATAGGTTATCTAATCACACCTTCTTTATAAATCATTTACCTGACAGACCGCCTTCTTTCAATGCTAATATTGCCTCTGCTATATCTCCATTAGTTAGTTCAAGGGCTTTTATAGCTATTTCACGATCTACATTAGCCTGTTCCATTACAAGTTTAATATCTTCTTCGGGAAATTCCTTTACCTCCTCCTTTTCAATGTCTTCTTCTTCACCTACTATTTGATATGTTGTATTTCCAGCTACAACTATCTTACTGACATTTGGATTGACTATCCTGGTTATTCTTCCATCTTTATAATGGAATTCTACGTATTCGATATCTAGTTGTTCCATGCTCTCTATACCCATCTTCTTTATCATTCTTCTCAATTCTCTTGAAGATATTTTCTTCATTTTATCACCTACCCTATTAATCGCCTATTTTATTTCCTAATATAGTTGGATGTAGAAGTATAAATATAAGGAATATAACTCCGTTTTATATCATATTGATATGGAGAGTAATGAATTGTGAAATTTGTGGCCAAGAGTCAAGAATGCTTTATGAAGTTATATATCTAGGTAGAAGAACCTATGCATGTGAAAATTGTGTAGATAAATATGGATTGACCATAATAAAGAAGTTAGGTAAAAAAGAGAGAAGAGAGGCAAGTCAACGTCGATTGGGTCAGACAAAGTCCATATCCATGACTAGGTCACTCCCCATTTCAGATTTTGAATTAATTGAGAATTATGGTTATATAATTAGGAGGAAACGTGAAGAACTTGGTATGACACAGGAGGATTTGGCAAAAAAGTTAAAGGTAAAGCTTAGTTATATAAAAAAGGTTGAATCTAACAAGATAATACCTGAATATGAACTTGTCAACAAATTAGAGAAAATCCTTGGCGTGAAACTTATTGAGTCTGTTGATGATGAGGAATTGCCTTTATCTTCCTCTATAGAAGAGGTGGAGAGTCCTACATTGGGAGACTATATGTTTAAAAATTCAAGAGAGTGGTGAATAACCATAAAGATTACAGTGTTGTGTATCCATAAAAAGAATTTAATGAGTGAATTCATGTCTCTAGTTGAATCGGCTGGATATGTCCCATCTAAAACAGTATATATAAGAAGGTTCACATCAAAAGGTCTCAGTAAAGATAAAATAAATGAAGTTAGAGAAGCAATTGAGAATACTGGAGCAAAGACCATTATTTTTGATGTTGAATTAAAGCCTAAACATATGTATCAGATAGCTAAGGAGCTTAGAGTTACTGTTAAAGACAGGATAGAAATTATTCTTGAGATATTCAAAAAGCATAGTCCGTCTAAAGAAGCTGATCTACAGATAAAATTAGCAAGTCTTCAGTATGAATTGGCTAGGGCCAGAGAAAGAGTAATGCTAGTTAAGATGGGTGAGCAACCACCACTAACAATGGGTCCCGGACAATATGAAGTGGATAAGTATTACTTGGAGATTAAACGAAGGATCCAGAATATAAAGAAAAAATTAGATGAGATACGTAAGAAGAGGCATGTCCATCGTTTTATGAGGAGAAAGAAAGGGTATAAAACAATTACTATTGTTGGATATACATGCTCCGGAAAGACGACTTTATTTAACGCTTTGACCAATCTTAATATGAAAGTTGGTGCAGAGCCATTTACCACGTTATCAACAAAATATTCACTCTTAAAAATTGGTCTTTGGAAGGTTTATCTAATAGATACAATAGGCTTCATTAGGGATCTGCCTCCATTTGTAATTAATGCATTCTACTCTACCTTAGAAGATATAAAATATTCAGATCTGGTTTACTTAGTGGTTGATGTAACTGAATTCTTCAATAGTATAGAAGAAAAACTGAGAACCTCTCTTGAAATACTTGAAGATCTTGGATATCGCGGTGATATAATTATAGTTGGCAATAAAATAGATCAAATAAATAACTTTGAAGCATTGAAACCAGTAAAAGATTTATTTGAGAATTATCATATGGAATATGTATTTATATCTGCCCACACAGGTATGGGAATAAATGAATTGATAAAAAAGACCGAGGATCTATTAGGACATGGAACTTATATTGAAATTATCATTCCATATTCAAATCTTTCTTTATATAGAATTCTTAACTTGTTAAAAGAAGATGGGAAAGGATATTTCTATTATATTGATGATGGAGTGCTATTCAAGGGTGTGGTTAAGGACGAGATATTGAAAAGTATATTTAAAGATGGTGAAATTAGGGTGAAAAAGATTGAGAGATGTGTGGATATTGAGGCTGAGTCATAGGGTCCCAAGGGATCAGAGAGTTTCTACCCATCTTGCTCTAGCTGCCAGGGCTCTAGGAGCTACAAGAATGTTTTATTCAGGAACCCGTGATACAGAGTTTGAAAGTATTATTAATATGATAATTAAAAATTGGGGGGGAAAATTTAGTGTTAAATATATTGATGATCCAGTGAACATCATAAATAAAGCTAAATCTATGAATTATGTGATAATACACTTGACCATGTATGGTATACCATTAAATCATATAATTGATGAACTACTTAGAATGGAGAAATTCCTTGTTATAGTCGGAAGTGAAAAGGTTCCTTCTAAATTTTTCTATATCTCTGATTTTAATATAGCGGTAGGCAACCAACCACATTCAGAGGTATCAGCTCTAGCAATATTTCTTGATAGGATTTTTCAGGGTATGGAATTAGAAAAAATTTTTCCAGGTGGCGTATTATCAGTTGTCAATTCGAAGAGGGGTAAGTATCTTATAGATAGTCTTAAATAAATTTACTATAGTTTTATTATAAACGATAATTAATTATAATGTTAATTAGATGAATGAGGAAATTAATAAAAATCAAGATATAGATGATAAGGAATCTGCCATATATGCCTTTAAAAAGATTGTAGAGGCATATAAAGGACAATTAGCAGGGAAGATTGTGGAGGCACTAGCTAGGTATGGTGAACTAACTGATAATGAAATTGCCGAAAGGGTCGATGCAGATGATTCTGAGGTTAGGCGAATAATATGGGTATTAGCAGGTGAAGGGCTCCTTATTTCAAAGAAGGTTGTTAACGACACGGGATGGATAACCTTTTTCTGGAAACTACCATTAGATCAAGTTGACGGATTAATTCTATCTCTATATAGAAGGATAATTGACCGGCTTGAGAAGAAATTAGAGTATGAAACATCTAATATTTTTTACTGGTGTATGGATAGAAATCATGAGAGACTTACATTTTCTGAAGCGGTTGATAATATGTTTAAATGTCCTGTTTGTGGTAAGACTCTCATGCCATATGATAATAGCGAGTTAATTGCTGCTATAAAGTACTCAATAGGTGAGATGAAAAGGTTTATGAATGAATACTTTATGGAGGTTAAGGAGAATACAGCTGAGTCTCAATAGTTAAAATTATTTATAACGTTGATTCAATAGTCTTATATATCTAGTTCAGGTTTAAATAGAGATAGATATAATAGGTGATAATATGCCTACTTGGAGATATAGTATTGTAATTCCAGAAGAAGATAAAAATAAATATGTAAAAGCTAGTTTAAGAGAAGTGTCCATATCACCAAAACATGCGGTGGAGATCGCTCGAGAAATAAAGGGTATGTATGTAGAAGATGCTAAAAGATACTTGGAAGAAGTAATAAGTCTTAAAAGACCGGTTCCATTTAAGCGGTATAAGAAAAAAGTTCCACATAGAAGAGGTTTAAATAGATGGTATGCAGGCAGATATCCCGTTAAAGCAGCTAAATATTTCCTAAGACTCTTGGACAATCTAGTAAATAATGCAGAAGATAAAGAATTGGATCCTGAAAACCTTAAGATCATTCACTGTGTAGCCCATCGGGGAAGAAAGATAAGGAAGTATATTCCCAGAGCTTTTGGCCGTTCCACACCCTATTTCGATACCTTAGTTCATGTCGAAATAGTCGCTAAAGAGGTGTGATAATGGCTGAAGAAAAAAGGGTTTCTGGGGTAAAAGCCATTATATCCTCAAATAAGAAGAAAATATTATTAGATGAGTGGCTATCTAACGAATTAGTTAACGCAGGATATTCAAGAATGGCAGTTTCATCCACACCTAAGGAGGCTCTAGGGACTAAAATCATAATCTATGCAGCGAGGCCTAGCCTAGTTATAGGTAGAAGAGGGTCTAGAGTTAGGGAATTGGCTAAAAAGATTGAGGAATTATTCGGTTATCAGAATGTTAACATAACGGTATTAGACATCGATGTACCAGAACTTGACCCCAGGATAATGGCGTGGCAGATAGAACGGCAATTAGTAAGGGGAGTTAGGTATAGAAGAGTCGGTTTCTGGGCAATTAATGTTATTAAAAATGCAGGTGCAACGGCTGCCGAGATAATTATAAGCGGTAAACTCAGAACCGTAAGAGCTGCCTATCAGAAATTTAAGTATGGTGATATATTAAAAAGCGGTGAACTAGCGGACCGACTTGTTGACTCGGCTCATAGACCTGTCTTAACAAAATTCGGTATAATAGGTGTGAAGGTCTCCATCATGAAGACTTCACTTAGAGAATATCTTGCTTCAAAGCAGGAGGAAGGGGGTGGGCAGAATGAGGAGGGTGCAGGAGCTTAGGGAGAAAAGTACTGAAGAGTTGGTTGATATCCTTAATGAATTGGAGGCGGAGCTCTTTCAAATTAGAAAGACAATAAAATCTGGTGGTCAAGTTGATAAACCAGGTAGAGTGAAGCATATTAGAAAGATGAGAGCAAGGATATTAACCATCCTTAGAGAGCGTGGTATAAAAATATGAGTATAAAGAGAAGAAGTAAATTAAATAATCTTATTGGGAAAAAAATAGTAATAGTCGGTCATTCGAATGAATCACTAATTGGTTATTCAGGAACTGTTCTATTTGAATCTGAGAACATGATTGAATTACTGAGGAGTGACGGTAGAATCGTGAAGATTCCTAAGAACTCAATTGTTTTAAAAGTTTTTTATAATGGAGATAAAACCTATAAAATATTATCGTATAAGAATGTCAAAGGTAGTATAATTAAGAGGTTGAGTCGATTATGAGTAAAGAAATAAAGACAAGAGATCCAGGATTGGGATTTAAATTACCTGATAGAATTTGTGACGACCCAAAATGTCCATATCATGGGAATATTAAAATTAGGGGCATACTAATTGAAGGTAAACTTATAAGTAAAAAGATGTCTAAGGCGGGGGTTTTACTAAGAGAATATTTACATTATGTTAAAAAATATAAACGGTATGAGAAGAGAAGGAGTAGAATTCCTGTATATATACCACCATGTATTGATGTTTCGGAAGGAGATATAATAGTCGCGGGTGAATGTAAACCATTAAGTAAAACAATCTCTTTTGTTGTCGTCGCCAATAAGTCTAGAGGTGGATAAGCATGGGAAGAAGGATCTTATCTGGGGTATTAATAAGAAGGCAGAAAATTACACGAGCAGTCCCAGTAGGAAGTATTATTAATTGTGCAGATAATAGCGGTGCGAAAAAGCTTAGGATCATACAAGTTGTAGGTTATAAAGGTAGATTAAAGAGACAACCAGCTGCATGTGTAGGGGATCACATAAAAGTAAGTGTATATTCCGGTCCATATCGACTCAGGAAGCAAGTATTAGATGCTGTTCTCGTCAGACAGAAATTTCCTATTAGAAGACCAGATGGTACAAGAATCGCCTTCGAGGATAATGCCGCTGTCTTAATAACACCAGAGGGAAATCCAATGGGCACTGAGATTAAGGGTCCAATAGCGAAGGAGGCCGCTGATCTATGGTCTCGAATAGCTAGTATGGCTACCCTTATAATATAGGAAGGTGATCATATGATGAAGTCAAAAAGTAAAAAACCGTCTAAACAGAGAAAACGATTTTTTAAGGCGCCGTTGCATAGAAGAGGGAAAATTATGTCTGTACATTTATCAAATGATTTGAAAGAAAAATATGGAAGACGTTCATTTCCAATAAGAGTTGGAGATACTGTACGTGTATTAAGGGGGGATCATAAAAATATGGAGGGTAAGGTTATTAGAGTTGACAGGAAACAATATAAAGTTTATATTGAGAATATCTTTAGAGAAAATAGTAAAGGCGACAGAGTACATATACCGATACATTATTCAAACCTTATGATAATTAATTTAGATTTATCGGATGAGTGGAGACGACGTAGACTAGAAAGCTCTCAAGAAGGTGGCTAAAAATGGCTAGAAAAGGTGGGAGAACAAAACTTAAGAGACTAGCTGCACCAATAACATATAAGGTTCCTAGAAAAACTGGTACGTGGGTTATAAAGACAAGTCCAGGCCCTCATCCTAGTTGGAGAGCAATTCCAATAGGTGTATTACTAAGAGATGTCTTGGGTATAGCTAAAACCCTTAGAGAGGTAAAGTATATTTTAAGAAAGGGGTATGTTCACGTAGATGGTAGATTAATAACAAACTATAAATTCCCTATAGGTTTGATGGATATTATTGAAATGATTCCCACGGGGGAAGTATATAGAATTTTACCCGCTAAAAAATATATAATTCATCCTTATAGAATTGTTGATGAAAGGGATAAAACATTAAAGCCTCTTAGAATAGAAAGGAAGATGATGGTACGAGGTGGTGTACTGCAGTTTACTACCCATGATAGTCGCAACTTTTTGATCAAACAAGATGACAAGTTAAGTATGTTAAAACCCGGGGATAGTCTTGTATATGACATCAAGAATAAAAAAATCATTGACTCAATTCGTTTGGAGAGTGGTGCCTTAGCATTAATTACAGGAGGAAGTAAAATATCTACTGTGGCTAAGATTCTGGAGGTTAGGAAGCCCGATCCACTTAAACCCAGGTTGGTACGGCTGCATACTAATGAATATGGTGTATTCGAAACTGTTTTTGATTATATATTTCCTATTGGGACTGAAGAGCCGATAGTAAAATTATATTAGTGTATTATTTATTTGTCATACACATTTTTTAACCCTGCTATGTATGAAATAGTAGTGTGGTGGTGTACATAAAAATGACATCACAAACTTCATTACAACGTCTTCCGATAGAATTAATAAAGATGGAAAAGGTTGTAGTACATATATCTGTAGGAGGTGATTGGGAGCGTCTTCAGAGAGCAGTTAGATTACTTGAATATCTAACTGGTCAAAAACCTATCATTAGAAAGGCTAAAAAGACTATTAAGGCATTTGGTATAAGTAGAAAGCAACCTATATCTGCAATGGTTACTCTTAGAGGTGAGAAAGCCTCAAAGTTTTTACATAGGGCTTTACAAGCTGTTGATATGAAACTTAGTAGTAAATCATTTGATGATAATGGGAATATCTCATTTGGAATTAAAGAACATTTAATGATTCCTGGTGTTAAATATGATCCAAATATCGGTGTTTTTGGTATGGATGTAAGTATCCATTTAGTTAAACAGGGGTATCGGGTAAAATTAAGGAGGTTCCGTAGGAGTAAGATAGGTAAAAGAAATTTAGTTTCAAAAAATGAGGCTATAGAATTTTTGAAACTTAGATTCAATGTTGAGGTGGTTTGATGGGGCTAAAAGATATGTCTAGACAGATGGGAAAAGGAAGTAGAAAGTGTGTTCGTTGTGGGACTCATGTAGCTGTAATACAGAAATATGGGTTAATGTTGTGTAGGAGATGTTTTAGGGAAGTAGCAATAAAAATGGGGTTTAAAAAGTATATGTGAGGTGTAATGGGAATGGTGCAAATAGATATTATCAGTAATATGATGTCTGCTATTAGAAACGCTGAGGCTGTCAGAAAAAGAGAAGTCATTATATATCCATCATCTAAATTTGCAATCCAGATATTGAAACTATTAAAACAGGAGGGATATATCGAAGATTTCCAAGTCATAAATGATGGTCGTGGAAATAAACTACGTATATTGTTGAATGGATCGATAAATGACTGTAAAGCTATAAAACCCAGATTTCCAGTAAGTAGAGATTCAATCCATGAGTATGTTAGACAATATCTTCCCTCACGTGAGATTGGAATATTGATTATATCTACTTCAAAAGGTATAAAGACTCACAAGGAATGTATTGAAGAAAATATAGGTGGTGTGTTGGTAGCATATGTATATTGAGGTGGTTTAAATGGCGGTTCATACCCATGTCGACGTAATAGATATCCCGGAAGATGTAAAAATAGAAATAATTGAAAACCGTATTGTTAGAGTCTCAGGTCCTAAAGGCAATATAGAAAAAAGCTTTAAAAAAAGTCCAGTACACATTTCCATTGAAGATAATAAAATTAGAATTGAAGTTAGATGGAAGGGAAAGCGTGGTTATGCATTGTTGAATACTATAAAAGGTATTATTAAGAACATGTTTATAGGTGTTACAAAAGGATATATTTATAAACTGAAAGCGTATTATATCCACTTTCCTATGGATGTCTATGTTGATGATAGCTATCTAATTATAAAGAATTTTGTCGGAGAGAGGGGAATAAGAAGGGCAAGGATAGTTGATGGCGTCAAAGTTGAGGTGGTGAAGAAAGGTGGAGACATCGACATTATAGTTAAGGGTATTGATAAAGAGGCTGTAGGGCAAACTGCGGCAAATATTATGAATGCAACTAAGGTAAAGAGTAAAGATCCAAGGGTTTTTCTTGATGGCATATATTTATATGATAAAGGTGTTGAAAATGGTTAAAAAGAAACCCCATCTCACGGAGGAGGAGATAAGACTCCTTAAAATTAGAATGGAGTTAAATAGAAAAAGACCTGAATTTATTAGGCAGGAAAGCTGGAGATATGTCCGTGTTAAGGAGAATTGGCGAAGACCTAGGGGTATAGATAGTAAAATGCGTTTAAAGAAGAAGGGAAAGCCTCCCTTGGTATCCATTGGATATAGAAATCCAAGAATGGTACGTGGATTACATCCATCCGGTTTTAAGGAGGTTATAGTATATAATGTTAAAGACCTTGAAAAGATAGATCCAGACAGAGAAGCAATACGTATAGCAGGGTCTGTAGGTAAGAGAAAAAGGATTAGCATTATTGAGAAGGCGGATGAGCTCGGAATAGTTGTTTTGAATAGGAGGTTATAAACATGGTAAATGTAAAGAATAAGAGGAGGTTAATAGCCCGTTATTTAGGTGTAGGCATAGATAGAGTATGGATAGACCCAGAAGCTGTAGATGAGGTTATGGATATTGATACACGGGAAGACGTAATGATATTGATTAGACGGGGAATAGTTAAAGTTAAGAATATTTCTGGACAACAACATAGAATAAGAAAGAGAAAGAGAGGTCCAGGGAGTAGAAAAGGTCCTAAGACCAGTCGAATGTCAAAGAAAGAATTGTGGATGCAAAGGGTTAGGGCCCAAAGGAAGTTTTTAAGGTATCTCCGTGATAAGGGACTCCTAACCAGAAAACAATATAGATTGTTATATAGGCGTGTTAAGGGCGGTATGTTTAGAAGTAAAGCCCATCTTTTAGATTATATTAAAGAAACTATATGGAGGTAATTAGAATGGCTAAAGGACCTAAATATGTAGTCAAGTTTCGAAGGCTTAGGGAAAGGAGAACAAACTATAAACTTAGATTTGCATTATTAAAGAGTGGAAAACCATTTTTCATAGTTAGGCGTTCCCTAAGATATATCTATGTATCGTTATC
>DQVL01000129.1 GCA_015661745.1 Thermoprotei archaeon
ACTCTATAACAAAGGGATGCCTAAATATTTTACTCCATATATCATCTACAGACCTCCTTAGAATATCCGTTAATGACATGGTATATTCACCTGATTATAGAAGCTACTTTAGCGGCCAATCCACCATATAAGGCTCCACTAGCCATAGCAGCCACTAGCCATAGAGACATGACCGGTGGAGTTGCGATAGCCTCAAACAATACCGCATCTAAGGCTACAGCCCCTGGACCCGCCAATGCACCTGCTAATGCACCGGTCAATACATCATATCTCCGATATTTGAATATGGCATATACCGCTTCAGATAATGCACCCTGGACTACACCATATATAATATTTGTGAAGCCCCCTAAAGTCGGTATTATCGTCTCTAGTAGAGCCCCTAGAGTCTCCCCTAGGAAGCCGGATAGAGGCTTCTTAATAAGTGTAGCTCCTAATGGTGCACCCATAAACCAGAGTCCATATGATATGAGCCTTGCAAATATTGGTCCACCGATTATCTTTCCAAATTCGTATATCGACCATGTTATATAGAATATAATACCCATTATAACGGCTACAACACCTAGGTAGGCATAGTCGATAGCTGTATATCTAACTCTATTCATCATATAGATATGATTTTATATGTTGGGGAAATCGGTGTGACTATACATTGTGAAGGACATATATATATTAAATATTAGGGGTTGAAGATAGCCAATAGATATGGGGTTAGGATCTGGATAATCAATATAGAGACCACTATATAATCATATATAGATAGTTTGAATGGAACCCTACCCCGCCTCCTAAGTTGGAACCCCCTAAGCTCAGCCGCAACACCAGTCCAGTAAGCCCTCTCCATAAAAGTTGATAGTAGGGGGAGTAGAAATGATGTTATGTCACTGGGTGTAGCTATAAACCTTCTATATCCCCTCTCAACCCTGATACCCTGTATCTCACGGGCTTCCCTCTGGATAAGGGGTAGTAGTCTGAGGGCATAGTATATCGAGAATGAGATACCCCTTGGGATATATAGGTCGCTCTCAAGATATTTAACGGTTTCATAGGGATCTACAAGGGAGAGGAATATCATCGTCCCCCCTGTTATAGCGGCTAATCTAAGCCCAATAGTATATAACGCCTCTAAAACACCCTCCCTAATAACTATTGGATCATATATATAGACTATCTCACCAGTATTCGAGACTAGATATGCATTTATAAATAAACCGATGAAGCCTAGTATAAAGAGGATTAGAAGTATCTTGAACCTGCGCCAACCAAGTATAAAACCTACTATAAAGTTGGGTATAGCTATTAGGGATAGGGTGGTGACATCCCTATATATAAATGCAAGTATCGTTATAGACAATCCATATATAAATAGTATGGATGGTCTAACCCCATTCATAGCCCCCAACCGGATCCTCAAGATATTTCAGTGCATCATCCACATCAACCTCCTCCACACCCGACTCCATGATATAGGCTTTATCACATATATCAAGTAATATTCTGGGGTCATGGCTAGATATTAATATTGCCCTCCCCCCATCAGCCAAATCCCTAATCTGCTTCACAACCTACATATAAAGGTTTAGATCCAGCCCTGTAGAGGGTTCATCAAATAATATTATATCTCGGGAGTATATCGATGCAATAATATTCGCTAACAACCTTCTCTGTCCATGGCTAAGCCTAAAAGGAGGTATATCCATCCGAAGCCTATATAGATCCACTAATCTAGAAGTTATATCTTGAGACGCCCCAGCCTTCTTGATAGCCTCTCGAAGCTCCCTCGAGACACTTCTAAACATGAATAGATTATCGGGTGCCTGGGGAACATAAAATACTTTTCCATCTACATAGATTGACCCATCAAACGGGTTTAAGAAGCCAGCTATAGTCTTTAGAAGTGTAGATTTTCCTATGCCATTTGGACCAACTATACAGGCTACTTCACCGGCCCTCACCTCGAGTGACACACCTGTCTGGATAGGCTCTCCATATCCAATTGATAGATTCTCTAGGATAAGCTTCTTATCCCCAGGTTTAGAGGGGGATCTATCGATACGCTTCTTCAACATTATATCAATATTATAATTTTCTAGGATATCGGGATCCTCTACCTCCATCAACTGACTATCTAAGAGATATACTTTATCAACTAGATCAATGAAGTACCTAGCTTTATGATCAACAATTATAACTGTCTTCTCACCCCTCCAACCCTCTATATACCTCCTTATAGTTGATATACCCCATGGATCCATAGATGCAGTAACCTCATCCAAAAGGATTATCATCGGGTTATGAGCCAATGCAGAGGCTATTGTAAGCCTCCTCTTCTCACCACCAGATAAATCTTCGACATGGGAATCCCTCTTACTCCATAGATCCATATCTTCAAGGTATTCCCTAGCAATTTCATATGCAGCATCACCTTCATACCCTAGATTCTCCAGTGTAAATAGAACCTCATCCAATACCTTAGGCATAGCCAACTGCTTCTCAGGATCCTGGAGGACTACACCTATATATCTAGGTATATATGTGAATCCATCTGGTGAGATCGGGTCTACACCATCTATCCTTACCTGACCATCTAAATACCCATCTAACAAGTTTGTCAAGACACCTGTCAATGCAAGTAATAATGTAGTCTTACCAGATCCTGAAGGCCCCGTAATTAATATCGACTCTCCCTTAGATACTCTAAACGCTATATCTCTAAGGACTATATCGCCAGCTCTATATCCAGCCTCATTAATTAAAGTATCCAACATATCGTATCCATAACACCATATTATCATTGGAGACCATATTTTTATCTATCAATTTAAAATTAAGATATTTGATATGAAGCTACGCAACACATTATTTCTCTCTGTAGCCATACTTATCTTGATAGGGTTTCTAATCCAATATATGTATCCATCTAGAAGTATAACTATAGCGACGACGACATCACTATATGCAACTGGATTCCTAGATTATATACAGGAGAGATATAACGAGATAGATCCAAATATAGTAATCAAGATTATACCATTAGGAAGTGGAGCCGCCCTCGAGACAGCAGCAAGGGGCGATGCAGATATAGTCTTTTCCCACGCACCCAATCTAGAAAAGAAGTATATAGATGATGGAGTCCTCATAGAATGGGGGTTGATAGCATATAACTATTTCATAATAGTCGGTCCATCAGATGACCCAGCAGGCATATCAAATGCATCAAACGTCATTGAAGCATTTAGAAGGATATATCAAGCGGGTGAATCGGGGGAAGCAATATTTATTAGTAGGGGTGATAGAAGTGGAACACATGTGAGGGAGCTAATGATATGGGAGAAGGCCGGGTTAGACCCAGAGGGAGAATGGTATATAGAGAGTGGGAGTGGTATGGGTGATACACTACTCCTCGCCAACCAATTAAATGCATATACATTATCCGATATAGGTACATACACCATATTAAGTGGGAAGGGTAGGATAGAGGGTTTAGTCAAACTCTTTGAGGAGGATGATAAACTCCTAAATATATACTCAATATATCTAGTAAGTGGATCGGTGGATCAAGATACCATGAAATTCTATAATTATATAGTTGATAATATATCGGATCTAATTAGAGAATATAATAATCTGGTGGGAGCCGAGATATTCTATCCAGTAGAGTCATATAATGGGGATTTAGAGGCTATGTGGATAAGATTCTCAATGGGGGATATATAGATATAACGTTATACATAGAGTAGACACCAATAATTATATTTGGATAGGATTATGTTAGATTTAGAAATTATAAATAGATTTTCTAGGCAGATAGTATTGAGAGATATTGGTCTTGAGGGTCAAGAAAGACTTAGAGAGTCAACGGTAGCAATAATTGGTGTAGGAGGGGTAGGATCACCAGCTGCATTACTACTTGCATCTATGGGTGTAGGCAAGCTTATACTTGTAGATAGAGATATAGTCTCCCTAGCAGATCTACATAGACAGTTTCTCTATAGAGAAGAGGATATATACCTACCAAAGGTTGAAGCGGCTGAGAAACGGCTTAAGGAGGTTAATAAAGATCTTGAGATTAAGGTATATCCAGAGCCTATATATAATGGGAATGTCGACGAGATAGTTGGAGAAGCAGATATCGTATTAGATGGATTAGATAGTATGAAGGCTAGATACATCCTTAATAGAGCTATTGTTAGACATAGAAAGCCATATATATTTGCTGGAGCAATCGAGATGTATGGGAACATATCAACTATAATACCCTATGAAACCCCCTGCCTAGAATGCTTCTACCACATCGAAGATGAAGAGGGCCTCCCTACATGTGCAACAGTCGGTGTACACCCCAGTATAACAAGTTTAACAGCGGCTATAGAGGTTGTGGAAGCCACTAAATATCTAGTTGGCGGCGAGCCACAGCTCAAGAACAAACTTTTATATATCGATTTAAGGGGGATGGAGATAGATAAAATAGATGTATATAGAGATGAGGAGTGCCCAGTATGTGGATCTAAGCCTAGAGGCAAACCCAAGGAGGTAAGGCTTGAAGAGATCGAGTTAAGCTGTGCAAGGGATGGATCAGGAATATATTTTGTAAATAAAGTCTATGGAGAGGTGGATTTAGATCGTGTTAGAGATGATATATTAAGGAGTGGATGGAGTATTAGGAGGGTTAGTAGATACAGTGTTACATGGGATATAGACAATGTAAAGGGAGCAACGTTATTGAGGAGTGGGGTATTAATTGGAAGGTCTAAGAGACATAGTGGCGACATACCAAGCTACTTCCTAGAACTCCATAGATCATTGACGGAGGAGGCTATTCAAACTCGATAGTCGAGGGTGGCTTATCACTTAAGTCATATAATACTCTATTAACCCCTTGAACCTCATCCAATATCCTCTTAGCCATATTATTTAATATGTCATATGGGATCTCAACATGCCTAGCAGTCATCCCATCAACACTCTCAACAAGTCTAATAACAATTATATATTCATAGCTTCTAACATCTCCCTTGACACCTACAGATTTGGCATCCAATATAGCGGCAAACCCCTGCCAAATAGAGTCATATAAACCATGTCTAATAAGCTCCTCCTCAACGATTCTATCGGCCTCCTTAACAATCCTAAGCTTCTCCCTATCCACTCTACCCACAATCCTAACTAGATATCCAGGCCCTGGAAATGGATGCCTCATATATACATCTCTAGGTATCCCAAGCTTCTTAGCTACATCTCTAACCTCATCCTTATATAAATATTTAAGTGGTTCAATAAGTTCAAG
>DQVL01000145.1 GCA_015661745.1 Thermoprotei archaeon
AACTCCTATGGAGACCATAGAATAGCTATAGCCTTCGCTATAGCAGGTCTACTCCTCAAAGGTAGATCCATAGTTAAAAATTTCCATGTCTATAGAGATTCATACCCCACATTCCTCCAAGATATAAAATCTTTAGGTGGTAGGGTGGAGTTAAAGTGTTAGGAAAATTATTTAAAGTTGAATTCTATGGAGAGAGTCATGGAGACGGGGTAGGTACTCTAATATATGGATGCCCACCAGGAATAAAAATTAGTGAGGAATATATTGCTAGTGAGCTAGCTAAGAGGAGAGTCAAAGATCCGAAGATATCTACACAGAGATTTGAAGAAGATAGATTCGAGATATTATCTGGAGTATTCAATGGATATACAAGTGGTGCACCAATAAATATATTTATATATAATAGAGATGTAGACTCTAGACACTATAGAGAATTCCGATATAAACCTAGGCCGAGCCATGCAGACTATACAGCATATATTAAATATCATGGATACAACGACTATAGAGGTGGAGGGATATTCTCTGGGAGGCTCACAGCGGCTATGGTAGCTGCTGGAGCAGTAGCGAAGAAGCTACTTAAACCATATGGGATTGAGGTATTAGCACATATATATTCAGTGGGAAAACTTGTTGTAGGTGAAGATATAGATATTAAACTGATTAGAGAGAATGTGTATAGAAATCCCGTGAGATGCGCTGATCCAGAGGCTATTGATAAAGTTTATAAGCTCATCACCGATGTAAGGAGGGAGGGGGATAGCATAGGCGGGGTTGTAGAATGTCTTGCTCTAAACACTCCAGTAGGTCTTGGTGAACCACCAATAGATACTCTAGATGGTGATATAGCCAAAGCAATATTTACAATACCAGGTGTAAAAGGTATCGAATTTGGACTTGGATTTAAAATTACGATGTTGAGGGGGAGTGAAGCTAACGACCCATTTATAGTTAGGGATGGGAAGATACTGACCGAGAAGAATAATTCAGGAGGGATAAACGGTGGAATATCTAGTGGTATGCCCATAAGATTCAGGGTAGCGTTCAAACCTACACCGTCAATATATAGGGAGCAGAAGACCGTAGATCTCAAGACGCTGGAAGAAACCAAATTAAAGATTAGGGGTAGATTCGATCCATGCATAGCTATTAGAGCTGTACCGGTTGTAGAGAGTATAACATCCATAGTCCTTGCAGACCATCTCCTAAGATGGCTTTCATGGGAGAAATACATAGGTGATATAGATGGATAAAATTGGGGAGCTTAGAAGAAGGATAGACGTAATAGATAGGGAGATTCTGGAGCTACTAGAGAAGAGATTTAAAATAGCTATGGAGATTGGTAGGATCAAGAGGGGGCTTGGCATCGATATATACGACCCCAAGCGGGAGAGAGAAGTGATTGAGAAAGCGGGTGAATATGCAAGGATATATATGGAGATACTCAGGTATTCAAGGATGATTCAACAGGGAGAGATAGACCTCAATATAGATAATAGTATAGGGATAGTTGGATATGGTAGAATGGGGAGGCTATTCACAGAGATATTTAGAAGATATTTTAGAGATGTAATTATATATGATATAAAGAGGGATATCAAGCCTCCTAAGAATGTAATCGCTGTGGATAAGCTGGAGGAACTAGTTAAGGACTCAGACTATATAATGGTATCCACACCATTAACCAACATCCATGAATCCATAGCATCTATAAGAAGGTTGGTTATAGAGCTAGATCTAAAAGGTAAAACTATATTTGATATAGCAACGATTAAATATAGAGTCATACCTGAACTATCGAAATATCCAGATACGGTAAATGTGGCTAGCATACATCCAATGTTCGGTCCAGAGATAGAGAGCCATATAGGTAGGAAGATCCTTATAATGGATGTACCTGGAAAAGAGGGTGGAGCCGATAAACTAATAAATCTATTCAGTAAAATAGGCTTTAGAACAATTGAGACAGATTATATATCCCATGATATCTACATTATATATACAATTGGATTACCATACCTATTTGGATACACCTATGGAAAGACTGTAGAAACATTGGATAAAGATGTAGATATGTATGGAGGCCCATCATATAAACTGTTTACCGAGTATTATAGAAAGATATTAGATGATGGTGAGGAGTTTATCAACTATATATTTATGCATCCAAGTGGGTATGAAATCCTACGTAAGGTTACTAACACCTTATGGTCTATATCTGGGCTAGATAAAATCTAGTATCTAAACATCATAGGTGCTGCATCAATATATTTCAACCCAGCTTCCTCAGCAATTTCACGATATACTTTAACCCTGCTATCATATATTTCATATAACTCCTTCCTACCAATATCTCTATATTTAGGGATTAGATCAGGTCTATACTCTTCTAGAGCCTCCATAAAATATTTTTTAACGCCAACTCTAAATCTAATTATATCCGTATAAATAGTGTCTACACCATAATCTCTAGCCATATAAATAAGTTCCCTGAACATTGATGGATCATCATTTACATATGGAATTATAGGCGCTATATAGAGCCAAGTATCGACGCCTACTCTAGAAAACTTCTCAAGCATCTTAAGCCTAGCCTCTGGACTAGGGACTAACGGCTCGAAAACATCTATAAACCTTCTATCTATTGAGGGGATTGATGTACCTATATCAGCTGGTCCAGAAAGGATTAGATCCATATCCCTGATTATGAGGGGGTATCTCGTCTGTATAGATAGATGTAGATCCCTCCTCCTACGAAGTATCTTAATTATCCTTCTAGTAAGCTTTATCTCCCTCTCCCATGGTTGATATGGATCGGAGTATGTCCCTATACCTATTACGGCATCTTTTTTAAATCTACCCAGATTTTTAGTGAGTAGCTTAGGTAGATATAGCTTAGCCTCTACATACTCACCCCACCTATGTCTAACCTTCTTCATTTTAAAGTAGTAGATTGAATAGCAGTATCTACATCCAATCTCACATCCAAAATAAGGATTTATACTATAATCCATCTCAGGGAGTATAGTCTCATGTAGATAATATCTACCCTCCCATCTAAACACACGTTTAACAGACATATGTGATCACATATATTCGGTTAACTTCCTCTGTCTAACCATGTAATCTATAATTTTACTCCTCCACATCCATCTAGGTGTCTTAAGTTTTGAGAACATATTGTCTATAGCATCCCTGAAACTCTCGAATACAATAGGTTTAGAACCAAACATTTTACGTACAGTCTCCCTGACACTCCATACACCCACTGGAAAATAATAGCCTGGATAAGCCTCCCTCATAATTATCACACCAGCCTGACGTCTAATCCTCTTTAAATACTCTAGTGTAGCTAGTCTCGATGCATAGTAACACCCACCTATATCAGCATATTCCCTTCTAGGAGAGCCAAATTCATGGGACCCCTCAACAACTACTTTTGATCCAAGGCGGTTCCAGAATGTCCCTGGATACCAAGCCTCCATAAACTCATACATCCATTTAGATGGGATTAGAAGGGCTACATACCTATTTTCGAGGGCTGTATATTCATATAGGAGATACCTGTCTATCTCTGGATAACTCCTTACTTGCCTATATAGATAACGACCAATGATATCATCTACAGCGGTTATAGACCATCTAGTAGGTACTAACCGCCTCCTATTCCTCACACCGAAGCCGCCAACGCTAAACACCTTTGAAATTCTTGAGACCTCTATACCTGACTCATATAATGTAATGACGGAGTCTACCGCCTTAAGATCGTAATCCGATACTATATACTCGAGTCTATAGTCAATCTTTAGTGTACCAAGTCTAAGGCTCTTAACCGGGGCTCTTGGACCAAATGGGATTATATCTTCATCTATCTCAAGTATTTTAACCGGCCTCCTCTCAAAAGACATCTCAATCTCTGGACTATTTCTTGAGATAGCTATATCGAGTATATTGCTATGGAAACGGTCATTGTTACTTGGGAGATCTATATTATATCTCTTAGAGCCATATACGAGTCTACTCCTAAGCCTAAGAATATCCTCAAGAGTCAGGTTTATCCATCTCTCTGGATAATCATATATAGATGTATCTCCAGATTCAGGTGGGGCCATAACCCCAATATTAACCTTTGGATAACCCGATCTACCTACGAAGACACTTGGAGGTGAGGCTCCAGACACCTCATCCCTATATATATCTCTATATGCCTCCATCAAGAATTTAAACTCCATCGTAACTGGGCATATAGGTTTACCACAGAGTAGGAGACGCCCTCTACACCTTAGACATATACTTTCACTATATAGTCTAGGCTTTATAAAGCCTTCTTCAACGAGTCTATGTATCGAGCCACCAAGAAAATCTTGTAGATCAGGCTTCATCCAACTCCTCCACCAACTCTCTATTAACCAATGGAGTGTAGAATTCAATCCTTCTATCCCTAAATAGATGGTTTAGTTTAGTAGCCATCTTATCCCTGGCAAGAGATATATCTATCTCGACCACCTTGGCATCCTCCCTATATTTCCTTCCCCTATATATTACCTCCATTTTAGGTGATACGATCTGGCTCAAACCCTTAAACCTTATCCTCATACCAGCTCTATTATCAACACCAACCCTATTTGATGTAACCACATATATATTATTCTCAATGGCTCTAGCCAATGCAACATCATATGCATAGTCAAATACTAGATTACTTGGATGGGCAATTATATCGGCACCATATAACGATAGAATCCTAGCTACTTCAGGGAATCTCCAGTCAAAGCATATCATGACACCCAATTTAAAGCCTCTAAAATCATATACCTTCAGGGGTTTATCACCTGGGTCAAACCATATCTTCTCTTTATAAAATAAATGGAGTTTCCTGTATGTATCTATAATATCACCTTTATATCCTATATATGCAGAATTATATACTTTATCACCTTGATATTCAGGGGCACCGGCCACAACCACAGCGGAGTAGATATCTGAAACACGTTTTATATGCTCAATAATTTTCTTATTATATTTAGTCGATATCCTGATTACTTCATCCCTACCCCTAAAAACATATCCAGTATATACAAGTTCTGGTAGAACAATCAAGTCGAAACTATCTATATTTGCTAAGAGGGACTCTATCCTCTCAATATTATAATCTATATTACCAAACCTCACCTTAGGCTGTATAAAACCTACCGAGACATTCATACCATTAAAATCTAAGCTTTAGAACCCTTATAAAAAACTCTAGAATTATTGAGATACCTAGTTTTGATGATCCATGGATACGAGGTTTAAATATAAATGGTGTTTCACATATGTGATAACCCTTTCTATACATCCTATAGATTGTCTCCACCTGTATTGCAAAACCATCTACATCTACAAGTTCATCTATAATGTTTTTAAGGCTAGAGACATTAAATCCTCTGAACCCACTAGTGAGGTCTCTCACACCAATTCCAAGGATTATCCTAGCATATATATTTGCACATTTACTAATTAATCTACGTGTAAAGCTCCAGCCATCTATTCTACCACCCTCTATATACCTTGATGAAATTACGAGATCACACCCTTCTCTAAGTTTATTTGCTAGTATAGAGATGTAGCTTGGGTCATGCTGGAGGTCTGCATCCATCTGAATTAGATATTTATATCCCCTTTTTATAGCCTCCCTATATCCCCTGATAAGTGCGGTTCCCAGCCCCTTCTCATCTGTACGGACTATGTATTGTATATTAGGGTATTCATCAGAGAAACTCTTTAGAACATCTATTGTTCCATCTAGACTATGATCATCAATAACTAATATATCCATCTCCGGATATGACTCTATAAGTATCTTAAGGAGCCGCTCTATATTCTCCCTCTCATTATATGTCGGTATGAGGATTAGATATTCCCTCATTAGAAACCACTAATTATATATTGGATTTATAGCCTTCAATGATAGTTAATCCTTCAGACCCCTTTATATATAGACCCTTCCACTCTGGTATACTATATCCAGAGTTTGAATACCCCTTTATAGCGTTTAAAGAGTATATCCTACTCTCTCCTCCACCATATATATGGGATATATCTTTATGGGTTTTTATAGATAGTTCTGAAAGTGGATAGTCACATAGTTTATTGGGGTCAAAATATCTAGCAATAGATAGTTTTTCTAACCCATATAAGTCTCTATCTCTATCAAGTATTATGACATTCTTTTTAAGTAATGCAGATTCCAATGCTACCCTATAATCGTCAGTAATTACATATTTAGTATTATATATTAGGTTGAGATGGTCTAGGTAGTCAACCTGCTCAATAGGGATTATATAGTATTTAGTCATTAAGTTGTAATACTTACCAATATTTTTCAACATATTTTTAAGATTTGTCTTTAAAGGTATTACTATATCTATATCCCACTTAATCGATGCTTCACCTATCCCATCTATATAGCTTGAGATTTCATCACTGGATAGATAGCTATATACATATGTATTCCTTGATATGTTTAGCTCATCTAATATCGTGCTTTTTGTTAGTGCATCTGTAAGGTTGGTAAATACATTGTCTACATATGTTGAACCAGATATATATATCTGATCCCTTGGAAAACCCTCATTAACAAGGTTTTGATAATGTAATTTAGATGGTGTAAGGTTATATACACTGCTCCAATCTACTGCCTGTCTCAAGGCTTCATCTTTATGCTCCTTATAACTTCTTAACCCACCCTCTATATGTAGAGTTCTTATCCTATGTAACTTGAGTCGATTTAGAATGTGATATGTAGCCTTTGAATATCCTGCTAAAACGGCTATATCGAGTTCTTCCTTCTCAATAATTCTATCTATAATGCTATATAACTCGTTATAGTTCATAAACCGTATAATCTTTTTAGGTCTTGAATAGCCGAGGGATAGGAATTGGACGCCCTTCTCAAACCAGCCTCCCTCCTCAACGACATCATAGAATAGTGGTGTATACCCCTCTTCAACCATATATTTATATAATGGTGCAAGTAGTATAACTGATTCCATCGTTGGTGTGAATAAAGCTATTTGTAGCATTATATACACCTAAGTAGTGCATTCATGGATATATCTTCATATATATAGCTTAGATACATAATTGATATGTTTGATGAGGAATATTAAGATTGATACTACATCGATAAAGTATCGATGCCTAAGATGTAGAAGAGTGTTTACAGCGAAAAAACTTTCTAGGGAGAGACAGTTAAAATGTCCCGAATGCGGATTTCCAGTGGTTGAAAAAGCTAGGAGAGACATGGCTATACATATTAAAGCTCGTTAGCCTCCTTTAAATATCCAAGGTATATCAGGGAGGGGATCTCCTCAATAAAGTTTTTTATATATAGTATTGGTATTAATGCTACTCCATCTATAAATCTAGGTGTTTCACCTCTCATCGATATTATAGCCATATATATCTTTTTCCCTTTGAATCGACGATCTATATTTATTTCTCTTGACCTCCGTATTAGCATCTTAGCTATATCCCTTGCTTTAGAGGGGGGTAATGGTCTATCCCAATGTTTACAATCTATTGATATTAGAATATCACCTTTAACAGCTATTATATCATATTCAAACCTCCTTATTCTATATCCACCATATACTTTATATCCATAACTTCTAAAGAATTCACTTACTAGAGATTCAAACCCTCTCCAATCCATAGCTTCTACAATCTTATCAATCGATAGGCCAAGTTCTAACAACCTCTCCATAATTGATAGGCGTATATGTGGATTATCTAGTAGATCGATGTATCTATCTAGTTTCTCTAGCTCCTCCTCCTCTATACTCCATAGAAGTCTAACCCTATTTATAGGTCGTTTATAGTATCTAAGGAGGATTATATATAACTCCTTCATCGATAGGTTTTCCAGTTTCTGCATAGTCCCTACTCCATGGTTAATATAAGTATTGGTTTATGTATCTTTGGTAGGAGGGATCTGCTTACGCTTCTACCTATAAATCTTGGGAGGTTACGTCTTTTAACAAGGATTATCATGTCATATGGATTTTCCTGTACCTCATTTAAAATCGCCTCTACAATATCTCTTGCGAAGGCAAGTTTCTCTATTACTGTAAAGCCTATAGCTTTAAGCATTGTTGATATCTCCTCCAGCTTCTGCTTATATTCCTCTATTACAGGTAACTCAATTATATCTTCCTGCTCTAATGAGGTGGTTACTGGGAGTTGAACCACGGTGAATAGGGTTATATTCACTTTCTCAGGGTCATTGAATAGTTGTCCTAGGAATTTATATTGTAGGGGTTTTGTATATAGTCCAATAGGTATTAGGAGCTTCATATCTATTTCCACTCACTCATAACTACACTACTCTGTGTCATCCTGACACCTTCAATCTTCATTACCTGGTCTCTTAGGATGTTCCGAAAAGTATCTATACTATCGAATTCCAGCTCTATAAATATATCGAATTCACCTGTTATTTCATAGACTTTCTTAATTTCTGGTATCTTTATCAGTTTTTTGCAGACTTCATCCATCATATTGGGTTCTACGATGATTAGCATAATAGCCTTCATAATAATATGTTTTAGGGTATACTCATAAATATAGATGGATTATCTCTACTCCATGATATATTCTATTTCCTTTTCTCTTCTCCATAGTTTTTCTTCTTCCTCGTTTAGGGCTTGGTATAGCTATCTGATCTATATGTAAATCTTTTATTGTCTCTTTTAATATGTTATCGTCGCCAATTACTAAGTGGTATTCTGCACGGTATCCATATTTTGTTAATTCCTCAACCAACTCCCTTAACTCATCCTCGAAGCTATGTATAAAGTTTATTATTTCTAAATTGGTTTTCATCTTGGGTAATTCGAATCTACCTAGTAGGAATATTCTATGGATCTTTGGTAGTTGGGTTATTATTGCTTGTATAATGCCTTCTTCCCGGATTCCTGGGTTAATTAGAATTGCTGTTCTTAGGTGGGGTGTTGCAGGTGGGATGAGTTCCCTAGCTATATGCTCCCTTATTTTTTGTCCCTTTATCTTTCTATATAGTATGAAGAGGGCTAATCCGAGGGCCATCCATAGGGAGCCTAGTATACGGCCATCTGGATGGTATAGAACTACTAGGCTAAATAGTGTTCCAGTCGATAAAAAGCCTATGATAGCTACTATACTGTATTCTCTACCCTTAAACTTGAAGTTTAGAGGTGTTTTCCAATTTCTATATGCCTCTGAATCGATATTCCTAAGTTTTATATGGCTATAGTTAACTAGTAAGTAGCTTAATAAGGCTCCGAAGTTATAGAGACTAGCCACAAAATGTAGTTCACCTGTTAATGCCAGTGCACCACCTATTAAACTGAATATTATTATGCTGATATATGGTGTAGCCCTTCTAGGATGTAATTTACTAAATAGTTTTGGGAGCATATCGAATCTTGACATGCTATATACTACTCTTGATACACCGATTACTCCAGTGTTTGTTGAGACCATATTTATAGCGAATGCAACGAAGGCCACACCAAATGCAAAGAAGCCTCCGATAACAGGGATTTTAGAGGCTATCGAGGCTATAGGGTTATAAGCCTCTTGCGATAATGTCTCCCAACCAAGTACCCCAAGGGCTAATATTGAGAATGCTAAGGTAAAGAATACTACAGCTACAATCCCTATTTTAAATGCTCTATGTAGATGTTTCCATGGATTCCTAGTTTCTTCGGCTGCCTGTGCTATCGACTCTATACCTATATAGCTACTCATAGCAAGTGTGACTCCATATATGAAGTTCTCGGTTTTAACATCTAAAAGACCTGTATAATCTACATATTTAATCGGATCCACATTCCCAAAATAGTTTAACTGTTCTATGAAGTTGTCCATATTAAATGCAAATAGAAAGCCTAGGGATAGAACCAGTAGTTCAGTTACAATCGTTAGTATGACTAGAGCTATATTAAAGTCGCTTGACTCCTTTATACCAATTATATTTATTATAATCAATCCTATTACTATCGTAAAGGCTGCAAGACCAATTCTACTAATCACTATCCCATTTATATTTATTGTCCCTTTTAGCCATGGAAATATAAATGATAAGTAGCCGGCACTAGCTATTGAGAATAGTCCAATATTCAACACATAATCTAGTAGGATTGCCCATCCCATTAGGAACCCTAGGATATCGCCACCAGCTTTTGTACCATATACTTGTGCACCACCAGCATATGGATATAGCTCACTCAACTCTGCATATACTAGGCCGGTAGTTATATAACATATTGAGGCTATTAGAAATGCTAGTGGACTGAATCCAGCTGCATATAGAGCCACTATTCCAATGGCTAAGAATACATCGGCACCTACATCTGCGAATCCCATTGAGAATGATCCGAGTAATCCAATCTCTCTCTTCAATGAAACGCTTCTGGACATATCGATATCCAACCCTCACATTTACACTTGTTTATCCTAAACCTGATTTAAAAATATTGGATGTTATATCCTGCCTTTAAATGTTAAATATATGAGTAGTAATGAAGGGAGGATTAAAAGTATAGTTGTTACGGCTAAAGGGATATAAATATATAGTCCCATAAAGTAATGTATTGATAGTATTATTACGATGTATATGGGGATGATATATATAGATTTATCCCTACTCCTTCTACTAGCCCTGGATTTTATATATTTATTACCTATAGGTATGGCTATTGATGCAACTAATGCTAGAGCTAAATATGGAATGGAGACTCTACTTGAATAGGATAATATATAGTCATTGAATGCTATAAAATTTGTGGATCTTATTCTAGTATCTTCTAACCCCCTTTCACCTGCATATTCCTCCAATTTTGAGATGACATTTGTAACCGTTGAATATTTATTTAGATAGGTGTCTCCAATAAAATCTGGTATCAAATTAATGGTATATAGCTTTCCATATACAACGGGTTCAAATAGTGTCAATATATCTAAATATGATTTTCTATTTACTAGGATATATATGGGTGGAGAACTTCTAAAATCATATCTTCCAGCTTCATACTCTACAGATTCAGGTATCCCAAGGTGTGATGCTAGGGTTTCGGTATCTATATATCTTAGGGTATAGTTTAGTTCTATACTTAACACAGCAGGGTAATAAATGGCTATACTATCGGATTCTCTAATGATTTTAAATATTGGATCTGAGCTGAACCTATATCTACTATCAATTATAACTAGTGCTTCGTCATCAGCTGGGGATTCAATGTTTAATTCTGTATAGTCTGGAGATGCTAGGATGAACTGTATTCTCGGAGTTGAGAAACCAGCGAAGTATCTCGAGTCAAATCCATCAAAAAATAGGATGACATTTATATATTGAGATGTTAAAACCCAATCTGTAGCTGGTTGGGCGAAGTATAGGTATCCCCTAAATTCCATCTCATTGGCTGAGATATTGTTTATAATGAATTCTGCGAATTCCAGATATTTACCTGTTGATTCATTAAACTCCTTAAACGATGCTTTATATACTTCAATAGATATTTCAGGTATAAATCCTTGAGCTTCAGCATCAACACTCGACTTAACTGATATACCTATTAATATATATATAAGGATAAAGAATAATGCGGTTGATAAAACTATTCTTTTAACGTGATACATAAAAAAGTAATTTATGGTTTGATAAAAATATATAAAAAGGATAGATAGATAGGTTATGAGTGCTGATCTACTTCTTTCTAAATATTAAAGCAATAGCTACTAACTGTAGTACTAGTGTTACTCCAACGAGT
>DQVL01000123.1 GCA_015661745.1 Thermoprotei archaeon
ATATATAAACATTTAAGTATATTGAGATGCATACACGAATATATAAATGTATTTATGAAATATAAATATACATGATTAACCTCCTTGACATACTTTGGGAGGTATTTAAGGATAAACCCGGTCAGAAGGCGGTTGTAGATCTTCTTATTAAATATGGTTTATCGGTTAGGGATGGCAATATATATCTTGGTGATATTAGGATACCATTTAGTTCACTTGCTGAGGCTGCCGAGGTTGATAGAAGAGTTATTGCTTCAACGGTGAAATCTATCGAGGATAATCCATCTCTTAAACGCTTCTTTAATAGACTTCTTCCAGCTGGTCCGTTTTTAAGGGATGTAGCGAGGGATATTGGATATACTGTTTTGGTTATTATTCCTACGAGGGATCAACCAGGTATTATCGCCGGTGTATCGACTATACTTGCGAGGAGGAATATTAATATTGTTCAGATTATTGCTGAGGCTCCCCAATTGATTAAGGTTCAGAAGATGTATATAGTTGTTGAGGGTGAAGTACCGGGTGACGTCCTTAATGAGATTAAGGATCTTGAGTATGTCGAGTCTCTCCAGATTATGTAGTGTAGCCCCTTGATTTATATATGTATAAAGCCTTTAGATAGTTGAGTTCTGGAGTGTCAACTCTATATGGATGGTCTGGTGATGCCCCTCTTAGTCCACCTACTATATATGGCTTTGGTGATAATTCATTAACTATCTTTATATATCTATCTGTCTTTAGGAAGTAGCTACAGCTGGAGAGGAATGCTGTTCCTCCAGGCTTCAATAGTTTATATGTCTCTGAATATAGATATTTATATCTCTCAACACCTCTTCTATATTCCGTTCTTTTCTGTATTAATGCATTTGGGTCTATCACTACTAGGTCATATCCCATATTTCTCTCTTCAATATATCTATATACATCATCCTCTACTATTTCTACATGTCTCTCCATCAACTTATTGAGTTTTAGATTCTCATTTAGATATTCAATGGCGGTGGGGTCTTTCTCTACAAATACTACTTTATATGCACCATTTAGGAGGGAGTGTATACCAAATCCGCCTGTATAGCTAAATAGATCTAATACTCTACCTCCCCTACTATATAGTCTGACCTCAAGCCTATTCATCCTTTGGTCGAGGAAGAAACCCGTCTTATGGCCTACCTCAATATTAACCTTGAATTTGGCTTTTCCTTCTGTAATGATTACTTCTATATCTCCCTCTCCATATATCCAGTCCTTCCAGATTTCCAGGCCTATCTCCTTTCTACTTCTCTGGTCGTTTCTTACATATGTTTTAGAGGCTATACCATGTTTATCAAGGATTTTAGCGATTGTATCTAGGTATTTATCTATTCCGATGCTTCCACTTTGTATAACCGCGGTGTCTCCATAGATATCTATTATTAGACCTGGTAAGTCATCGGCATCTGAATTTATAAGTCTGTATGAGTCCCAACCCAGTCGCCTCCTAATTTGATAAGCCTTTAGAATATTATCTTCTATAACTTCTCTTATAGGTCTTATCCTCTCTCTACTCAATATTCTAACTGATACTGCCCCTACCCCATCATATATACCTATTCCTATCGTCTCCCTCTCATAGCTTTCTATGATGACCTCCTCACCAGGTTCCGCTCCACCATCATCATATACCCACTTAGAATATATTGTGTTTCTTATCCTACCTATCCTCTTTTTAAGTCTTACAACCTTCACCATCTTCTCTATAATATTTACATGTCTCGGTTAAAACACATATGTTACATTTAGGTCTCCTACTCTGGCATATAGATCTCCCAAATTTTATTAGGAGTAGATGTGCCTCTAAATATCTTTCTCTAGGTAGTTTATCGAGCCAATATCTTGATACATCTGAGTATCTCCTTCTATCTGTGAATCCTAGTCTACATGTTATTCTTGAGATGTGGGTATCCACGGGAAAAGTTGGATGTCCTAGATGGAGTAGTATTATATCCGCTGTCTTATCACCTATGCCAGGTATTGATTTAAGCCATTCCTTAGCCTCCTCCAGCTTTACATGTCTAAGTCTATTTAGATCCCCATCAAGTTCATTTATAACTTTCTGTGCCAATGTTTTTATACTCTTTAACTTCTGTTTATATAATCCAGATATTTTGATAGCTTTTATTAGCTCCCTATCCTCTATGGATAATATCGCCTTAGGCTTAATATCAACGGCTTCCCTAAGTCTTTTATATGCTTTGATACTGTTTCTATCATTGGTATTCTGGCTTAATATCGTTGCTACAGCCTTTGAAAAGATGTCGTCATCGGCCGATAATGTGGTGAATTCACTTGGGTCTAGCTTGACTACCTCCTTAATCCTATCTATAACTTCCTCAGTCAAGTTAATCAGCCTTGAGGAGAACCGCTAGCTCCTCGAAGCAGTCTTCATCGGCATCTGTATAGATATTTATATTTATACCTTTGAGTGGCTCCTCAATAGGTTCAACAATTACATCTCTATCTAGGAGCCTCTCAGATGTCTCCATATATTCCTCGTCCTCAAGTGTGACTGTATATGGAGATTCTAAGGCAATTAACTCTCCTAGATATTTATTTATCGTCTCCCTCTTATTGCTAATATATTCGTTTATCCGGTGTATATAGTCGTTCCATAGAGTATCTAAAGTAAATAATTTTCTTATGAGTTCTTTATCTATAAGAAATCTTGGGGGTACTCCCCTATACTCCTTTATCGAGTTCGATATTAAATCTGATGTATATGATAATGCTACTTCATATCTTGGATCTATGAATGACCTTGATATATCAAGATATAAGATGGTTCGTTTAGCCACGGGCTCTATATATTTTATTAAATTTGTTATAGTCTGGTCAGCCCTCTCCATCGTATGTATATATGTTATATCTAGGATAAGGTATCCACCAGTCTCCAATATGGTCTCAATATACTCCTTCAGTAGGTCATGGTAGAAATCCCCTGTATATTTATCGGGTATATGTAGGTGGTAAACACCATTATATTCATAATTGTGTTGGAGGAATCCATGTTTCGGCTTATAGCCTTCAATCGGTATTTTAAAATAAGGTCTATATAACGTTCTATATATCTCCTCCTCAACTATATACCATGGTAGGATATATGCCGTATTACCTTTTGGGAGGATTTTATCGATTGAATAGATGATGTCTTCTATACCCCTTATTGGTGTTGGTGAATATCCATATGTATCTAGGGATAGCCTCATACCTAAACTCTCAAGAATCGATATAAGATCTATATCTGGGTTTTTAATCTCCTCAGATAAAAAAAGGTTTAGTATCTTTTCTCCAATATGTCCATAGATTGGATCATAAAAGTTTTTTACTTTTTTCCCCTTGTTTAGTATGTGGTTTGAGACTTTCCTCCCCCATAGTGACTGCATCTAAGTACTACCTCAACCTCTCATCCTCCAGTATATCGAATTCCCTAGCCTTTTCTTCTGCCTTCTCTATAGTGAATTTAGGTGCCTCACCAAACGCCCTATATATACTCTTATTCTTTGGTGGGAGTGGAGGCGCTAAATCAGTTATTCTCTTACCCCGATATAGTTTTAGACTCTTTCTTAGAATCTCTCGACGTAGTAGTTGTATGGCTAATGCGGGGTCAACACCTTTGGGGCATACTTCTGAGCATCCAGTGGCGAGGTGGCATCCCCATACACCATCAACTTGATCAGCTATCTCGAGTCTAATTTTATCTGCATAATCCCTAGAATCTATTAAGAATCTATATAGATTCATTAGGGCTTGTGGACCTAGGTATCTAGGATCTGTCGAGGTTGTTGGACAGGCTGAGTAACATAGTCCACATGTTATACACATTGCAAATTGTATGTATAAATTCCATTCTTCTTTACTCTGTATATACTCCCTAGTGGGGTTTATCTGCTCCTCTATATCCTCCCTGATAATATATGGTTTTATCATCCTTTGTTTCTCGAAGAAGGCGTGGAAATCAGATACTAAATCTCTAATTGGTTCATAATTATATAATGGTTCAAGGGTTATTACATCCTTCTCTAG
>DQVL01000140.1 GCA_015661745.1 Thermoprotei archaeon
ATGAGTTATATGGTGAGGCTATTGGATATTGTAGCCTATGCAACAAATGTATGGAGATATGCCCGATAAACAATCCACTCCCAGATGCTATAAAAGCTTTGAGAAGGGAATTAACCGAGCCACATGTATATAGTTTCGAACCTGAAGACTTTGTTATATACATGTATAGAGTTAATGGGTCAAAGAGAGAGATGGAATTTAACGGGGTAAAATATAGATTATTACAGTCGCCAGAGCTCTACAACCCCATCTCCTATGGATATATCGATAGAATAAAGCTTGAAAACTCATTTAATGAAGACCCCGATATATTCAAAGGTAGTTACTCTATACAACTTCTAAAAGATATAGGCTATAGATATAGAATCGATGGATACATACTACATATCCCATGTAAAGTCGACGACAAGATTATAGGGGATTATAGAGTTGTATTCGGAGGAGAATATAAAATATTTAGGGGATGCCTGGGTGGAGGGGGGCTAGATATTTTAGCATCGAAACTCCTCAATAGAATTAGAGATAGAGTCTCAAAACCTGATATACCTATCATTACACAGTGTGGTAGAGCTGCAGATAGAATGAGAAGTTGGGGTTTAAAGGCATATACACCTATGGAGGTGATTATGGGGGATGGATGATTTAATTAAAGAGTTGAAGATGGTTCTAGGAGACGAATATATCTTGGTGGATCCAATAGATCTACTTCCATATACTAGGGACTACAGCCTATCAAGACTCTATAATGAGGTTAAAAAATATATTGTTGGAAGACCTAAGGCTGTTATACAACCTGGAGACCCAAACCAATTGAGTAGGGTACTGAAGATATTGAGTCGGTATGGTGCTAAATACTCTATATATGGAGGGGGATCAGGAGTTGTAGAGGCTTACAACCCAGAAACCGATTTTATAATCGATATATCTAGACTTGACTGGATAGAATGGTTTGATGAAGAGTCTAATATAGTATATGTAGGTGGAGGTACATATCTAATCAAGGTTGAAGACTGGCTCAATAGACAGGGATACACCCTAGGACATTATCCACAGTCAATCCATGTAACATCAGTGGGTGGGGCGGTAGCCACAGGAAGTATAGGTATGTATTCATCCGGCTATGGGGGAATAGAAGATATAGTTGTGGGGATAGAATTATCTACACCTAAATATGGCATATTAAAATATGGACCTACAGTCAGGGGGAATACACCACTCCCCCTAGATAAACTAGTTATAAACTCTGAAGGCAGATTCGGAGTTATATCAGGGGCATATCTAAAGGTCTATAGAAAACCAGATATAATCTTGAAGGGAGTATATCGAATCGACTCTCTAGAGTCTGGAGTCGATATACTAAGGAAGATCATGGATTATAGATTGACGCCCCACCTAATAAGGCTATTCGATAGATATGAATCGATGATATACTTTGGAGGGGGAGAATCAACTTTAATATATAGTATACATGGATATAATGAGGTATCCAAATATCTATATACCTGGAGAGAAGAGCTGGATAAAGTAATCGATGGTGAAGCCCTTGACGAGGCATTATATGATAGGTGGGTAGAGAATAGATTTAGATATATCGATTACATCTATAGACTATATAATACTGGATTAGCCATAGAGACTATGGAATTTGGGGTTCCATGGTCTAAAATAATAGAGTTTGATCGGGAGTTTAGAGATAGAATATCTAGATATGAATCTATAGCATATATATCTATGCATATAAGCCATATACATAGAACTGGATGTGGCGTCTACTATACATTAGCTATAGATATAGACTCAATAGAAGATATATATAGAGATATATGGGGGGAAGCCCTAGACATAGCGATAGAATATGGATCTGATATAAGCCACCACCATGGATTAGGTGGGATAAGGATTGAAGCCTTCAAGAAGAGATATGGGATGAATATATATAGGTTTATAATGGATGTATCTAACTTGATAAATAGTTTAGATATTTAGTGGGGATCCAATCTGTCAAGGGCATCCATATAAATATTTAAGATCCAGCTATACCTGGATGAACCACTATATCTATATTCAACAGGTCTATAACTTTCTAGTATATCTCGAATATCCTCACCCATTCTAAGGAGGTAATATAGGTAGGCACCATATAATGAAGACTTAACTACATCCCTCCTCAAAACAACATCGATATCTATAGACTCGGCTAGAAGCTTGGGTATCAACCTACTCCTAGCTCCACCACCACCTAAATATATAGTGTCAAACCCCTTTACACTAGATACAAGCTTAATTATGAAGCCTAGTGAGCCAACTAGGGATAGAGTTATATCCCTAACCGTATATCCACCTATATCTCCACCAGCCTTCGGTGAGTATGTACTACGTAGTAGAGGGGGGTAAACCCTATAACTATCGTATCCAACATCTATCTTATCTATAGAGTCATATCCAACGCCATACCCCATTATATATTGGTCGAGGGAGACGCCCCAATCAAATATAAAGGCTTCAGCCATATAGATGGGTGTATCATCCAGTATAAGTGCAAGCATAGGATTGACACCCCTCTCTGGATCACCTATTAGCTCACCCCCTGTATAGACATCTACAAATGCACCTGTACCTAGAGTAGCTTTAGAGATGTATAGACCCTCACCAACCAATGAAGCGGATTGATCTGGTATCATAAGTATTGGGATACCACCTTCTATACAGTCTCTATAGGAATCAACAAGATTGGGTAGACGATCTACATCTATCTCAAGCTTACCAATTATATATTCAATGTATTCAAGGCTATAAGGGTCTAGAAGTCCATATGGATAGGCATATGTATAATCCACTATATACTCACCAGTCAACAACCATGTAATATAGCTCTCAACACCCCCTACATACTTAAAACCCATATCCTGTACATACTTGATTCTAAGGGCTCCAGAGCCGGGTCTTATAAATAGGTTCAGCATATAATCATCTCGATCTATATACCTCTCTCTATATCGTATATCTACATCACTCCTCCACGTATATATCCTTGAATAATTTCCATCGTCATCCCAACCCATTATAGAGGCTCTCTGTCCAGTTATAATATATATGTCATATACATCCCTTACCGAGTCAACAACCTTATCTATAATACCGATATCCAATCTATCAACGCCTGAAAAATTATACTCCCTATATCTATGGGGAGACCCATCTAAAACCTCCAGTGTCTTAAGCCTTGTAGAGCCTATGTCAAACACTAAAACCCTATCCATAACACCCACAATAGAATAGAATTATGGTTCAACCTAATTATGGGGAGCCATTTTATCTTGATAGATCCTGATATACATTCTATTGATTATAGGGATATATCGATGGAACATCAAATATATTGTGTTGAATATGAAGATACTGGTTGTCGGAGCAGGTATAGTAGGTCTTAACATAGCATATACACTTAACGAGAGAGGCTATTATGTAGAGGTTATCGATAGAGCTGATAGGATTGGGAGTGGGATATCGGGTAGGAGCGCCGGCGTCCTACACCTAATTCAGCATCCACTAAATAGTATAAAGGCTATATTGGCTAGATTAGGTATCGATAGATATAGGGAGTTATCTGAGAAACTGGGTTTCGAGATATATAATGTAGACCTTAATATAGTTGGGTATAATATACTTGATAAACTATATCTAGAGTCGATAGCCTATATATTAAGGAGAAACGGCTTCAAACCCAGACTCGAGAATATATATGGATCCGTTAATCCACCACTCTCGAATAAGATTAGATATACTCTAAAGATAAGTGGATATGGAATTGTAGACCCAATAAATACTCTATATAAATATGTAGAGTATCTAAGTCGCAATGGTGTAGAGATCAGATTATCAATGGAGGAATATGACCCAAATAATTATGAATATATAGTTGTCGCTGCAGGTCCATATACATATAGATTAGCAAATGGAATAGATGCTTATCCCCCAAACCATAGATATGCATTGGGAGTCATGTTAAATGTAGAATGCCAGGTAGATGCTATATATACTCTACCTCCAAACCCAATATCTAGATATACAAAGGGTGGTGCAGCCATACCAAAGGGAGATTATACATTATTGGGTCCCGGCTTCAGATGGGTAGATACACCTGATGCAGAGCCTATAGAGGAGGATATAAACAATGTATATAAAAAATTTGTTAGACTCTTCCATGAACCCCCAGAGATATCATCGACTCTATATGGAGTTAGACCTATAAACTATCCA
>DQVL01000052.1 GCA_015661745.1 Thermoprotei archaeon
CTTTCTAGTTAAAAGTTCAAACCGTCTCAAGATACCCGGGTTACTAAGACAAGTGGGGGGATTATCCTCTTCATGAGGATCTTCATATTCAATATAAAATTTTTCACCTATCAACTCCCTCACACCCTTAACCAATTCCTCATATTTATCTTCTAATATCCATCCCTTGAAAATCGCTAAATTCTTTGTAAAAACTAGAGACGAGTAGATCTCTTTGTAATATTTAAAGAACCGTTGATACCCCATCAAATCTTCAGCGAAGTTTATCAGATCTTTATATAACTCTTTAGCCTCTACCTTAATAGTCGCCAATTCACTATCAATATGCTGAAGAACCTCTGATGCATTACCTTTAAAATCCTCAGGAAATCTAATCTCCTCAAAATTCAATATAGATAAATAATTTAGTATCTCATCCTTATCCTCGATGCTACCAGCTAATATTATAAAATAGTCTTTCCTTATACCTTCGTATACATTTAATACGACATTATAAGGCTTTAGATAATCCTTTAAAAGGGGTAAATTTTGGATGGGTAGTAGACCAGCTCGGATAAATAAATGGGTAAAATCCCCCATAATATCTACCGGAAGATCATATTTTGCAAATAATTGTACATATACCTTTATATCCTTTAGAAACGTCGACCTTCTAGATAATTTATCAACCCTTTGCGTATAATCAGTTAACATTGACTCAAACTCATCAATTATCTTAGATACTTCATCCTTATTTAGAACTTTAGTTTCGACTTTCTTCTCTACGGTAAATGCACCCTTTATCCGTTCAATAAAACCTTTCTTATCCTCTTCTTCACCATTTATAAGAGAAGATATACTCTCAATTAAGACCTTAGACCTATCAACAATACGTTCATATCTCAACGCCATGTTAACCTCCTCCCTTGTGGATACCTCCATTCCATGACTTATCAATTCGACACACTCTAGAGAAGCAATATATTTTGAAACCGACTCTTCATACTCCATAGGAACAGCCAAATAAAATTTTTTGAGTTTAGCTGGTCTCAACATCTCCATATCCCCCACATTTCAAGTATGAAAGAATTTATAAATGACTTATATTAAAACAAGACTTATATATTTAGCATCTGTATAAAGAGGTGCCTCCAAAATGGATAAAAGGGATCTCGGTATTATGATGATATTAGGCACATACATATATCTACTTATTAAGACAATAATTCTCTATATTGAAGGCAATACAGATCCAATATTTATATACAGGATGATAGGAAGCGATCCCCTACTATTTCTTGTAAACATATCCCTATACCTATCGGGGGCATACCTACTTATAGGATATGCCAACCCTGAAGTAAGAGATAGTCTAATCAATATCATATTCTTTCTAATACCTGCTGTAACCCTAATATTTATTATATCCTACTTATGGATTGCCGCGGGACCGAGGGGTTTATTACAACTATATGGAACGGCTCAATTTCCATTATATCATATATTTCTCGTTATACTTGTTGGGATAGCCACCGTCATCAAGAAGAGAGAGGTGGAATCTAACAAGATCAAATATACACTTCCATTTGTAGTGATTATTATAGTCTATTCATTAATAAGGTTATTATTGGGTATATATGCCTTGGCAGTAGTAGCATTCCTTATTATAGTGGGAATATTAACTGTTTATCTAACTAAAAAGTATTTTGAGTAACTAAAATCAGTATAACATAATATCTTCAGAACCTAAACCTAATTCCTTAGCTGTTGCGATCTGAACAAGATTCATATATTCATATTCAATAGAATATAAATACCATAATATGTATGAAGCGTCCAAAGGATGTCTTTTCGATATATCTTCATGGAAAACCCTGAATCCCTTCAATACCCCCCTATATAAGTCATTTACACTCTTTCTTTCGACCGCATCCTCTATAAAGTTCACTACCCATCTAAATCTAGATCTGAGAATTAGATTTAAGGCTACATCTTCCCTGGATCTTAAAAGATCATTTATAAATATGGTGGGTACACTCAAATTTCTTGAAATTAAAGCTGAATATCTTTCAAGCATTATGAGAGGGGTTTCCAAGAATTTCAATCCAAAGATATAGTATACCAGCTTAGAAAAATATTCATTCCTAATTATATCTAATATTCTCTTATTAGAAGGTAATTTTTTGGCAACCTCTAGTAATTTAGAGAAATATATAGCCTCAACAGCCAGTTCTACAGGCAGAGTATTATTTATATTTTTTGCCATCTGCATAGCATCCTGCGCCTCCCGATATATAGTAGGTGAAAGATGGTAGGAGATATCATCAAATGCGGATACATTGACTAATTCTTGAAAATTCAGGGTCGTATATCCCCTTGGTATAGGTATTAGGTCATCAAACGTTATTTCCTTCATCCTAAGTTTAGCTCTTAGAACCCTACGTAAATTTTCAATCTCTAACCTTTTTATATAGCCCATCATAAAATCCCTAAATCTACCTTGGGAGATTTTAGTAAAGTAAATAAGCCTATCAACATAAACCTTTGAGAATAATCTATTTAGAGTTGCAGCATCGATCTTATTTCTCTCCACCGAAGACAGTAACTGCACATAATCATCTCTAGTAAGTAGATCTATTAATGCAGATAGATCCGTCGCCTTTCTCAAAGATTCTAATTCATCTAATGTCATTAACCTAGTTGATAACCCATGTGCCCTACTAACTATATATATATATGACGCTGTCTTCAGCATATTCTAATGCACCTTCTTATCAGTTATAAATTTTGTACGTACAAATTCTGAGAGTTCTTCCTCCATAATTCTCTCTTCAATATATCTGATAAGGTCTTGATATCTAGGGATTATTATCTTTTGTAGAGCATTGACTTTTCTTGCTGTGTTCATCAGATCATATGCTAATGCCTCTATCTTATTCTCGATTATTGCGACATTCAACATCTCTATAAATGCCTTATAGAACTCATTGGCAACTTCTTTTACTACAAGATTAGGTATCGACTCAACACTTGGTTTATCCACAATCTCTACATCATACTCTTCAATACCCATTACGAGATGCCTATGTAACTTAGTACCCATCTTAGACACAACAATCGATGCTGTATTAAACTCCTCATACCCGACATTTACCAAAGCCTTTATAAACTTATTATATGCCTCCATAATCTTCTTCTCAGCATCACCCCTCCTACCCAGCTGCCCTAGATATTTATTAAGTTCACTAGCAACTTTATCCCGCTTCATCTCAAGAATCTCGGTACTCTTTGTTATAAACTGTAACTGTCTCCTAGTTTCTAACAATGCACCTCTACTAGCTGATACACCCATTATAGAACTCATCTTTTTATACCCTCATATGCTGTTCTAGCCTTATAATAATATTTCTCAATCGTTGACTCTCTTACACGGGTGAGTTCATCTGGTGGTAATATACTTAAGACCTCCCAACCAATATCCAGGGTATCCTCAATACTCCGATTTTCATATTCACCTTGATTTATAAATCTTTTTTCAAATAAATCA
>DQVL01000033.1 GCA_015661745.1 Thermoprotei archaeon
CGGTGAACCCCCCCAGACTCCCAGATGAAGTACTGGCGAGAAGCCAGCACGGAACGGGAGAACCACCGTCCATCAGGGCGGGGTAGTTCACGAGTTAAAGATAGTTGCAGAGGATATATTAATGGAGTTAACCCGGCGATATATGGAACGTGTAGGCGTGAGATCCCCAATAGGGGTGCTGCTTGCTGGGCTTGAGAATATAGCCTATGGACCGGCCAAACTATATTCCTCATGCAAAAGCTCCTTTACAAGTTCTGGGTCAACATCTACTACTTTAGGCTTCAAGGCTTTTAAAAGAGTCTATCCCCTGTAACCTCCACTATAACCTCGTCACCCTCATTAATACCCAATGCATCCCTCAGCTTCTTAGGTAAGATTATAATGCCTTTCCTACGGACTTTTAAGACGATTCTCATATATTCCCCTACCTAAGAATAGTATAACTATATATAATAGTTTAACCAAAGCATAATGGTTTACAAACTATCGCTAAAAAAGCTTATGAATTTATTTGAAGAGTGTAATATGCATTGCATCGAACAGTTATAATCTCCACTTTAAATATATTATATGGTGGATTCCGTGGCACCCCAGTGCTACATTGAAGAGATAGATATACAGGAATTTAGGGGGATAAGGGGGCTCAAGAATCCTATAAAACTATCAAAGTATAATATCATAATAGGTAGGAATAATGTAGGAAAGACGGCGCTTCTTGAGGCGCTATATCTACTCCCATCACCATATGATTCCATAAGAGGACAGCCCTTAATTGGAAGACATAGAATGCCATTAGTTATAAATCTCCATGGAGGAGACTGGACATCTTTAATATATGGTTATAGTGGCTACGCAAAGTTAAGCTATAAACTATCAACCAATGTAACACTTGAGTTTAATCTATCATATAAACCTGAGTATTTAAGGGTGGATGGTGAAGAGGCTGGAATAGATCTCTATATAGACTCTATATCTAAGTGCTTTAATATTAAAGAGGAGGATGTTAGCCGCTTAACATTCTTAATTCCTAATGATACCCTATTCATTAAAGACCTACATGGAAGGCTACTAGAGGTATGGGATGCCATAGTTAAGGAGGGGTTGCATAGGGAGATTGTAAGTAGGTTGGTGAACCCTGTAGTTTATGATAAGTTTACGGAGATACTTATTGAGAGAAATCAACTTAAGTTACGTAATGAGGTTGGGGGTGATATTGGGCCATTGTATATCACGTTAACCGATTTAGGTGATGGTGTTGAGAAGGTCACCACTGTAGGGCTAGCATTAGAATACTTCAAACCTAGAGTCGTTTTATGGGATGACCTCGAGGTCGCTATGCATCCAGGTTTAGTAAGGTCCATACTTAGATGGCTAACTTCGAGGGATTGGCAGGTGGTCATATCTACTCATAGTATAGACGTCCTCAATATATTTACTGATCTGGGTTTGAAGGATGGGAAGATAATATTGTTAAGGAAGACATCCGATGACTTCATAGAGGTATCCAGCTACACCCCAATGGAGATGGGGGATATCATAGAGAAGGGGATAGATATCAGGAAGATCATAGATATCTTGGAGCTATGAAACTATATGAAGAGTGAGGCTACATGAAATTCTATGAAGGTGAAGTGGTAAGCACTGATGGCATAGTATTCCTTACCGGTGATGGTGGCCGTGAGAAGAGAGTGATTGAGGCACTAGCTGAAAAGTATAACCATAAGAAGACGATTTTTAGACCAACATTCATTCCTCATAGAACGGGCCTCACCGGTGTGGTGGAGCAATTGGCAACCCTAACTAATTTAAAAATTAGCGTTAAGTCTTATCTAATAGTAATTGATAAGGAGCATGTAAATAATTTTAGCCAGGTTGAGAGGAAGTTAGGTACCTATGGATTCGAGATACTTGAAAAAAAATTAGAAGAGGGGGCATGGATAGTAAAGTGTAGGAAGGGTGTTAAGGAGATAATGTTGTATTTGGCTGTGATGGGGGAGGAAAAGTGTATAGAAGAGAATTTAGCTAAGCTAATTAGGCTAAGGTTCGGTGAAGAAGTTGGACCGACAAAGAGAGAGTTAGATAAATGGCTGAAAAGTAGGGGGATGAATGAAAGAAGTATTATAGAGGGTGCAGGTGAGGATGTATTGAGAAAATCACTACCAAACCTTGTCACACTATTAGAAGAGATTAATATAACTCTTTAAAGATGAGAAGAAGCCGTATTTAGAACCTAGACAGAATATCCATAACCCTAAAAAACCTATATAAAAAGTCGCTAGTAAATCAATTGAATTATCCCATTTGATTCGATGGAGGCTATCTATAGATAATCCATAAACCCAAGATAAAGTATTGGTGTAAAGCCAGTATGGAATGGGGAGACCCCTGATTTTAGTTAGGGGGCCTGCTAATCCAGATTGTACTGAGTTGATGGGGATAAGAATCTATCTTCATCAATGGATTTTAGGAGTAGCTTCTCCAGTAGTAGGGGTATCCTCTCTAGAATGACTCTACCCTCACTCAAAACCTTCTCTATATACCATGGGGGTGCATAGTTAAGTATCCTAGTATCTACTTTGTATCCTAGTTTATCCGTTAGAGCCTCATCCAGATCAAATTTATAGTCTAGTGGGTCGATCCCACCCCTTATATAGACCGCCACATCAATATCTCTAAATGGGTACTCCCTAAGGAATGACCCATATATAACAGCCAATAAAATCTCGTTACGCCTAGATAGTTCCACCCCCAACCTATTTATAACAATATCCTTCTCATCCCAAGAGAGCTGGTAGAATCTAAACCGCTCCCTAATCTCAATCTCCAGAGGCATATCTCTCAACCTCCTCAATAAATTTCTTGACAGCTTCTAACCCATTCCCCCTAGCTTCATCATAGATTCTAGTGTCATCGACCACCCAATATCTATGTATTATAAGGTTTCTTAGGCGGGCTAGACGCATCATATTTTGACCTATCTCCCGTGATATAACACCCTTCTCCACCAACCTTCTAAATACCTCTATATAACCATCAAAATGTCTTTCACCTAGCTCCCTAAGTATATGTAGCCCTAATGATGTTGAAGCCTCAACCACCTCGATAATAGCGAGTCTAAGAGTGTATATATTTCTGATATCACTCAGGAAACTATTCAGATCCATCTCTACAATACCACCAGCTATATCTAATGAATACTCTATATCTCTTAATAGCTTCTTTAAAAGCTCTCTATCCATCCCCCTCAGTTAAACATTATAACAACCGAGTTAATATTTGCCATGAGATGTCGATGGAGATTGTATGGAGTGGAGTAGGTATGGAGCGATGTCATCACATGGAGAAAACGATCTACTAAATGAGTATATAGTTTAACCTATTAAAGTTGGGAGAAAGCCAAATACCACTCCTACTGGATATCATTTAGAGAATGGTTAACTTAACATCCTCTATAACCGTTTTGATATATTTGAAGTGCTTATCCATCGTTATTATTTCATATCCATTATTATATCCTATAGCCATGATAATAAGGTCTACGGAAGGGAGGGGATTCCCCTTCTTCCTTAATTCTATCTGCCATCTAATAGCTGTATCATAATCTTCTTTCGTAGGATATAAAATTTCACTGGCAGCCGTGAGTGCAGGGGGATATTCAATGACTGTATATATCGTTATATAGCCAGGTATTTTCTCAACCTTTTCTTTAGATATAAGCTTTATTACTGCGCTTGTGTCGTAGAGTCTAGGCGATTCCACTCCCTCATCAACACCTCCCTATACAACCTTACCTCATCATTATAGTCTAATGGCTTTAGATCCTCCATCTTAACTCCCTTCTCAACAAGCCTATTCAATAATGATTCGGAGGATTCAACCCTCTCCATCTCCTCCAGACGTTTCAGATGCTGGATAATACTCTCTCTAATGACCTGGCTCCAGTTAACATCCTTATACCGCCTCATAGCCTCCAGAATCTTTTTCGGGAGTCTCACCGTGAAATTGGCACTCATCACATCCCCATTATATTGTATGTATGTGCATGTATATATATACATATATATCCATACAATATAAAGCTATGTAACCAACTCCATGAGACAGCGTAATTTAAAGTCCATATAAAATGAAGGATATAAAATGGGCTTAACCTAAATAGAATTTTATCTCCTTGTTGTCTGCAAACCCTCTTCCGAATGAATAGAAAAGAGGCGATGGTTTTAAATATTCCTGTAAACATCGGATTTTCTGGGATTTTCCCATTGAGAATAGAGGCTTGAGTAGCCCATGCCTTATCGAGATGTATGGGATGGGGGAGCTGTGAAACCCCGGAACTTCCAGATGGAGTATTGGTGAGAAGCCAGGATGGAACGGGAGAAACCACATCCATCAAGATGGGACAGTTCACGTTTGACATTTAGGTGTTATGGATGGACTTTAATACCAAGTTTTGTTGCTACTTTAGCCTGCTCATCATCCAGTGTTAGGAGTGTTCCACCCATACTACGTGCCAATACAATATATAGTGAGTCATACACAGTTAACCTATTCTCTAAAGCGATCTTTAAAGCATCATCTATATACTCTATCTCGGGATATAAAGTTATGTTCCTACCTATCATAGATTTTAATATATTATATGCTTTTAACGCGTCATCAAAGCTTATATATTCTCTATAATATGCCTTCCATATAGCGTTAGAGACCTCCTTAAGAAGATGATCTATAGATACAGCCCTCACAAGATACTCTGCAATATCTCTCCATCCATCTTCACGGAGTATGAATGCTGTGAGAGCTGATGCATCAACTACTATCACGATCCTCCCTCACAGATGATGCGGAGAAACCTTTGGGTACCCTCCATCCGGCGTTGGAGAGGATCTCCATTACAGTTTTAAAGTTTTCTTCAGCCTCTAGCTCCCTAACCTTCTCTTCAACAAACCTTCTAAGTTCTTCACTCCAATTAATCCTATCCCTATACTTATCCATCAACTCCTTAATCTCCCTCCTAACCTTAAAACTGACAACACTCATTAGACCCCTAAATAATACCATATAAACTACTAATTAATAATACCAGTAAGTATACAATATAAAACCCCCCAGAAAATTCTTACAAAAGTCGCTAAGAAAGCTTATGAATTTATTCATGAGATGGATTAGGGGAGGTGGGTGGGTTATCGATAAGTTTAAATATATCCACAACTTTAAAGTTGATAGATGAATAACTATCAACATTCAAGGAATAAGGTGTATCTAATCCAGTATCATTTAGTCTGGTGTCCTAAGAGGAGAAAGCCTGTCTTAGTTGGGAAAATTAGGGAGAGATTGGAACAAATAATATATGAAGTTGCAGAGGAACTGGGAATTAAAGTCTTAAAACTTGCTATAAATCCAGACCATCTCCACTTATTCGTTTCAGCCTATCCAACAATTTCTGTCCACAAGATTGTGAAGAGAATTAAAGGTAGAAGCTCTCGCATTTTAAGGCAAGAATTTCCAGAACTGCTTAAGCTTCCATCGCTATGGACTCATTCATACTTCGTTGCAACAATTGGAAGCGTTTCAAAGGAGATAATCGAAACATATATTGAGGCTCAGAAGGGGAGATAATGTTAGTTAGAAAGGTTATTAAGGCTAAGATATTGGATGAAACAAATAAAAGAAAGCTTGAAGTGTTGGAGAGAGAATACAATAACTTCCAGAAAGCCTTGAAAGGAGAAGATGTTAAGCTTTATTCAGCGACAAAACAGCAAGCTGAGAGATTATTAATGAAAATTAAGAAGCAAAACGGTGGAAAACTTAGACGAAAAGAGTATCCATTAATTCTGAGGAACGATGTTTATAGAGTGTGGGATGTCAAAGTAACTGACAACAAGCTAACGAAATACTGGATTAAGATTCCTATTTATGGAATTAGAGGCGGTGTGAATCTACCAATTAGACCTCATTGTGAATTAGACATGAGCTGGAGATTTAAAGAGGCTAAAGTTATCAGAAAGAAAAATGGCTGGTTTGTGCACATAACGGTGGAGAAGGAAGTAGAAATTAAGAGAGAATACGACAACATTCTTGCTATTGATTTAGGAATAAAATGGATTGCCACAGTCGTTTCAACAGCTGATAATAGACCAAAATTCTATGGAAAAGAGCTAAGAAGAGTTAGGGGACATTATTTCTATCTTAGAAGAAAGCTCGGGAAACTAAAGAAGTTTAAAGCTATAAAGAAGATTGGAAACAAAGAAAGGAGAGTGGTTAATGACCTTCTACACAAGATTTCAAGAGAGATTGTTAACAGAGCCAAGAAGGAGAATGCTATGATAGTATTGGGTGATTTAAAAGGAATAAGAAATCAAGACAAGGGAAGGAGGTTTAACAGAAAGTTAAACTCATTTCCATACTATCGATTATCTAAATTTATAGAATACAAAGCAGTTTGGGAGGGAATAGCAGTAATAAAAATCAATGAAGCTAACACATCGAAGCTATGCTCCCGTTGTGATTCTCAAGGTTTGAGGCACAACGGGAGATTTGTATGTCCAAAATGCGGAGTAGAGTTTAACGCAGATTATAACGGAGCTTTAAATATTTTGAAACGAGCCCTTGGGTATATCTCAAGGGCAGGGGCTGGTTTGACACAGCCCATAACTCGGGAGGATGAGTGGAAGCCACGACAAACCGAGAATCTCCCGGCTTTAGCCGTGGAGAGTGTCAACTATTAAGAATTATATTTCCTGTGATGTGTTTAGATAGTTCTATTGGTTATATTGGTTTATTATGTTATGTTTGTAGATATGTGTTAAATGGAGTTGATGTATTGGTATATCCATTAAATTAGTATGTCTGAATCTAAATATCTATGAGTTTTGTAGGTGATTTTATGAGGGTCTTGGTTACTGGGGCAGCCGGCTTCATAGGCGCCTCCCTCTATATATACCTTATTGATAAGGGGTATGAGGTCGTCGGTATAGATTCTTATGAGAGACCTAGTGCACCCCTCCTATCTATACTTGAGAGGAGGTCTCTAGAGGTTTATAGAGTTGATGTATTGGATAGAGAAGGGCTTAAGAAGGTTTTGGGTGATGTGGATGGTGTAGTTCATCTCGCAGCCTATATAGATGTTGGGGAGAGTATGGTTCAACCATGGAAATATATTTATAATAATGTATTGGGTACAGCCTCTATATTGGATCTCTGTAGGGAGGTGGGTATCAATAGATTTATATTTATAAGTTCAGCCTCTGTATATGGTGATCCAGAGTATCTACCTATTGATGAGGAGCATCCCCTTAAACCACTATCTCCATATGGATATAGTAAAGTTCTTGGGGAGTATATAGGGAAGATGTATTCAGAGGTTTATGGTATGGATGTTATTATACTGCGGTTGTTTAATGTATATGGTTTTGGACAGTCGAGTGAATATGCAGGTGTGATAGCGAAGTTTATCGATAGGGTTTTAGATGGTCTACCCCCAGTTATATATGGGGATGGACTGCAGACTAGAGACTTTATATATGTATATGATGTATGTGAAGCGATATCCCTAGCCCTTAGATATAGAGGGGGATATGAAATATTCAATATAGCATCTGGTAGGGATGTATCCATTAGGGATTTGGCATACCTAATTATCAACCTCTCGGGTCGGGATCTCAAGCCTATATATATGGAGGCTAGGGAGGGTGATATAAGATATAGTGTAGCGGATATATCGAGGGCTAGGGAGAGGCTTGGATTCACCGCTAAAACTGATTTAGAGGATGGTATAAAGAGTATGTTGAGTCAGTATATGGGATGATCAACCTCTATACAATATATAGTGAGTGATTACCCTATATCTATTTTCTTCATCCATGGCTTGATCTAACTAAATCTTTTATGGCTCTACCTATCTCCTCGGCCAACGTCTCTGGGTCGTCAAATATGTTTATCTTGGTCAGCCTCCTCCTATCTATATATGGGCTTAACAAACCAATTTTATCTGTTGAGTATCCCTTCCCAGTTAATATATAGATTGGTTTAGACTCTGTATATGCAGTTATAATCTCTAGTATAGAGCCTGCCTCTCCACCCAATGCTATAAATATGTCGGAGCTTCTAACCATCGGTATACTCCTCATCCTCATTGATAGTCCCAGCTTAAGAACTATGACGTCATGGGGATACTCTAGATCCTCCAGGTCTAGAGGTGGAAAAAGTATTATTTGACCACCCTTCTCCCTTATAACATCGACGATATCCCTCATTAACCCCCAGTATCCACCTAGGAGGAAAACTATCTCTCTATATCCATCTGTAAGTTTATACAGCTTCTCAAGGAACACCTTTATATCCTCCCTATCCTTCGGCTTTGGGTCTCCACTATATGCTGCGAAACATATTTTAATCATTATTATCACATTTAAACTATATAATCCCTATTTTAAGAATCGATATTAGATAGTATATATATGGATGTCTCCAGCCGTGTAATGATACCATTAGTTACACCTTTTAATAGGGATTATAGCCTTGATATCGAGTCTTTTAAACTACATGTAGAGAGGCTATATAACTCGGGGGTTAGATATTTCTTTCCATCATCATCAACGGGTGAGATGGATAGGCTTGGTATTGAGGAGGTAGCCCAACTAGTCAATGTTTTGAGGGAATGCCTAGGCGATATACATATATATCCAGGGATATTCTCCCATGGGGTTTCAGAGGCGCTTTCGAAGATTGAATATCTGGATAAGTCGTGTGATGTAGATGGCTATATAATACCTACACCATCATACTTCAAATATGGTTTGAATTCACTCTATAAATTCTATTCAGAGATATTAGCCAATACTGAGAAGGAGGTTATAATATATGTTATACCATCTAATACCGGTATCCTTCCAGAGCCACAACTATTTAGGATGCTTAGGGAGAGATATAGTAATTTGGCTGGTGTGAAGATTACATATAACGATATAACTTATCTAAGGGATGTACTAGATATTACATATGATGGATTTAAAGTCTATGTAGGCTCTGATCTACTTAGCCTACCAAATCTTATGCTGGGGGGATATGGAGTAATTCCAGGGCTTGGAAATATCTTTCCAAAGTTATATATTGAGATGTATAGAAAATTTTATGGGAGTAGATATGGTGACGCCATAAATCTATATCGACTCTTAGCTAAAATCACTAATATATTTAAGATCCCCTATATGTTTCCAGCTGTAATTAAGTATACTCTTGAAGCTCTTGACCTAGGCATAAAAAGATTTGTTAGACCCCCGATGGAGGAGGTTGATGATAGATATAGAGATGAGATATTGGATGTGGTGAATATCTATGGAGGATATATTTAGGGTTAGGAAGATAGTTACCCATGGTGGGAATGCCCACCTAGATGATCTATTGGGCTCCGCCCTCCTAGCATTTAAATATAATGTACCTATAGAGAGGGTATCCTCTGTAGATTCTTTTGAGGCTGAGACTATATATCTTGATATTGGAGGTCGTTATCAACCACCATATTTCTTGGATCATCATCAATCGATTGATATCCCATGTAGTCTCGTACTAGTTATTAGGCATCACTTTCCAGAGCTAGTTAAATATGATATTCCAGATATTAGATATATTGATGTAAGGGATAGATATGGTATGATTAAATATATTAATTGTCTCCTCCCAAGTGAAATACTGTTTTTTGAGAGGATGTTTACTAGGTGGTTTGCATCGATAACATATATCTCTCCAGAGGATGATGAATATAGTATACTTGTATGGCTGGGAAAGAAGTTCTACAACTATATCAGGAGTAGGAGTGAAGAGATTAAGAGGATTGATGATGTTCTATCGAAGGCAGATCGATATATCTATAACGATGTAAATATACTACTCCTCGACGAGGATCTTCCACCCCATGAAGTAGCTCTTAGGATGAGGGATATCCATGTAGTTATACAGCCTAGTTCTAGAAATAGGGATCACTATAATATTATAAAGTTGGCTCCACACCAGGATTACATAAGTTTAGATGATGTTGCTGAATACCTTATGGAGAGGGGTAAACTAGTCTTCTACCATGCAAATAAATTTATGTTAGTATCTGAAGACCTTGAATCGGCTCTTGAGGCTATAAAGAAAATTAAATATGTAAATATATCCAGGGATAAATGAGGTTATCTCCTTGTTGCTCGCAAGACCCATTCCGAAAGGGAGGGGATAAGTAAGGGGAGCGATAGTTTTAAATATTCCTAAGAACCTAAAAATTTTCTGGGATGTTCCCATTAAGAATATGATCTGAATAGCCCATGCCTTAACGAGAGGCGTGGGAGGGAGGAGTTGTGAACCCCCCAAAACCCCCAGATGAAGTATTGGCGGGGAGCCAACATGGAATGGGAGAAGCCCCATCCATCAATACGGGGGTAGTTTACAGTGTCTAATATAGATAATGAGCTTATTGTTAAGGCAGCTGAATACATATATAGAGCTAAGAACCTCATCGTCTTTACAGGTGCTGGGATGAGTGCAGACTCTGGGATACCAACTTTTAGGGGGGAGGATGGGCTATGGAATAGATATAGGCCTGAGGATCTAGCGACTTTAGATGCATTCCTTAGTGATCCTGTGAAGGTTTGGAGATGGTATCTATGGAGGATATCGAGGCTTAAATCGGTTAAGCCTCATAAGGGATATAATGTATTGAGTAGATGGTATCGAATTGGTATCCTTAAATATGTTATTACCCAGAATGTAGATGGACTCTTTATCGAATCCGGTATCGATAAAGTTATAGAGTTACATGGAAATATATTGAGGGCTAGATGTACATCATGTAGATATAGCTCTCCAATAGATAAATTGGATAGGTCTTCACTACCTATTATATGTCCTAGATGCTATGGACTTATGAGACCAGATGTTGTATGGTTTGGTGAACCCCTCAACCCATCTATACTTGATAAGGCTTATCAATTGGCTAGGGAGTCGGATGTGATGCTCGTCATAGGTACTAGTGGGGTGGTATATCCAGCAGCTTATATACCATATATAGCTAAGGAGTCTGGCTCTAAAGTTATAGAGATTAATGTTGAGGAGTCTATGATTACAGAGATATCAGATATCTTTATAGGTCTTAGAGCTGCTGAGGCATTGACCTATATAGATAAATATTTAAGTAGGTATAGATAAAAAGTGGTTAAGGGATTAGGTGAAGTAGGCGCTGTAGAAGAAGAACATCTCTCCACCAGGATGTATGAATACCCCCTCAAGATTCTTGTTGACAGCCAATAGATTCTTCTGGGTATAGAGGAATATCCATGGTGCATCATCCCATATAATCTCTATAGCCCTCCTATAAAGCTCCTTCCGTCTCTCTGGATCGAGCTCCTTCATAGCCTGATCCAATAACGTATCGACCTCCTCATTCATGTATCTAGCTATTCCAAGCCCATTTGGAATTGCTACGCTGCTATGGAACTGGGCATATAATGTAAAATGTGCATCAGCCACTCCAGGACCCCATCCAACTAATACTAGGTCGAAGGTAGTCTCCTCTGTAGGCTTCAAGATTTCCGCTACAAAGGATGGCCAGTCCATCGTTATCAACTCTACCTCGATACCTATCTCCTGGAGATATGCCTGTACAGCCTCGGCAACCTGTTTATCCTGTAGATATCTCCCGGTTGGATGCATAAGTTTCAGAGTTAGTCCATCTCCATATCCAGCCTCCTCAAGTAGTTGCCTAGCCAGGTCAGGGTTATATTCATATACATCCATAGGTGTATAGCCGAAGAAATGTGGTGGTATCGGTGCATCGGCTACTACACCCAATCCATATAGGACCTTATCAACTATAGCCTCTTTATCCACTGCATAGTTTAGAGCCTTCCTAACCCTCTCATCTAGGAGTGGTCCCTTCGGCATCAATCCAATTAATAAGATTCTATTTGTGATTGGTGTATATAGCTTTACATTAGGGTCTTCCTCCAATCGATCCTTATCTGAGGCAGGTGGTAGGAACGCTACATCTACATCCCCAGCTAGGAGAGCCGCCTCTCTAGTGCCGGCTTCAGGTATTATCTTCCAGATAATCGTCTTTATCATTGGTTTATCACCCCAGTAGTTCTCGTTTCTCTCGAGGATTATCTCG
>DQVL01000147.1 GCA_015661745.1 Thermoprotei archaeon
CCCAAAATACATATGTATATACACTGTTAACAAATGAATATAACCTTAATCTACAGTAGCCTTATAAACCCTGACATAACAAACTAGGTTTAGTGAATACCCTCTCATAGTTCTCAGCATATATACATAGAGACTAATCCAGTAAACAAGATCTAAGTAATATGTTCATCATTGATTAATTAGAATTAAGGGTGGGATGTTACATCTCTAAATAATTGTCTATCTATTATTCCTAGGTGTTTAAGCTTTTATCTCATTGATATCATTTTCCCACTTAACTTATATACTTTCATAATCCCGATTTAATATTAAGTGGGAATAATATTATTGGTGGGATTAAGATGAATGTTGTAAGGGTGGATAGTAAAGGTAGAGTCTTAATTCCAAAGAAAATCCGTGAAATAATTGGTATTAGGGAGGGTGGCTACATAAAGATTGTTTTAGATGGTGATAAAATAATTATTTCCCCGGTAAAACCAAATTCAGAGAAGTATTATGGCGCCTTCAAAGTTGATAGATGGCCTAGTGATCTAGACGATTTCTTATTGGAGGCTGTTAGGAAGTGGTGGCTAAAGAAGGCTACATAGACGTAAACATATTTATATATTGGCTTGGCGGCCATCCCATCCATGGAGAGAGAGCCTATCAATGGATTAAAGAGGTAGAGGAATCTGGTAGGGCAAAATATATAACTTCATCACTAACTATCTATGAGACCCTAATTATATTAGCTGGTTTAACGGGTTCAAGCCTAGAAGATAAAAACTTTGTTGAAGAGGTTATAAAAGCATTGACTGGATTGAGGAACCTAGTGATAACTCCATTGACGGTTGAAGATACTATGGAGGCAGCTAAACTAATGAAGGATTATGATATTGACTATGAAGATGCTCTACATCTTGCCACCGCCTTAAGGAATCGGGTGGATGCCATAATATCTAATGATAAAGACTTCGATAAAACCCCATTAAAAAGGATATTTTAACCTCCATACTGAGCTACATATATCAAGCCTTTACATATAATATAAATAGAATCTATCAAGATTGGATGGTGTTTAGTGAAGTATGTATGACTAGCATACCTAGATAATCTCTAAATAGTTAATCAAATAATTTTGATGGGATATACATTAATCTAACTATATCAAATATATCTTGGTAGAACAATTTTACATTATAATGTATATAAAAACTATAACTTCCAAAATTTATCTATTCCTAAATGAATATGTAGCTATGCATATTCATTGGTGTATATAATGGCTTTAGATAGTATATTAATATATGAACAGCATCTAATGCTTGTACTAGGAGTAGCCATAATAATTGGGTATATAGGGGGTAGACTATTTATATCGAGGGGGATACCGGGTATAGTTGGATACATGGTTGTAGGTGTCCTCCTAGGCGAGGCATTACTAGGTTTTATAACAGAGGAAGATATAAACTTTTTAATACCTTTTGTCGACTTAGCCCTTGCATTCATCGGATTTGGTATAGGGGTAGAGCTTAGAATTGATAGGCTTAAACATCTAGTTAGAGAAATAGCTTCAATAACATTATTTCATACTTTAGTAATCCTCGCCTTGGTTGGTATACCAATATATCTATATACTAGAGACCCAGCCATAACAATCCTACTCTCAACAATCGCATTATCAACGGCGCCAGCAGCAACCGTTAAAGTATTATGGGATTATAACGCTGAGGGAGAAGTTACTACGATGCTATATACACTTGTTGCAGTCTATGATATAGTAACCAGCCTCGTATTCGCTTTTGCATATCCCTATGTAGAGAGTATAATAATAGGTTTTTCAGAGATGACGGTTGTCCTAGCAGGTACACTATACCATTTAATGGGTTCGATTCTGTTGGGATTGATCGCTGGATTCATATTAGATGGTATACTTGGGCTCCTCCATAGAGAATCTGATATGGTATGGACCCTAGCCCTCGCCAATATCTTAATAACAGGTATAGCAGAGTCATTCGGCTTCTCAACAATCTTAATGACTATCATAGCAGGGTTTGTAGCGGTGAATCTAAGGGGGCCCCAGGAGGAGGAGATATTCCAGGTGGTGAAATATGGTGTAGAACCTATATTAATACTATTCTTTGTTACGATGGGTGCACATATAAAGTTTGAATATTTTGGATTGATTGGGTTAACAGGTGTATTATATCTAGTCTTGAGAGGAATTGGAAAATATATAGGTTCATATATAGGTAGCTATATAAGCAATTCCTCCGTTAAAGTAAAGAGGTATATAGGGCTTGGACTCCTCTCACAAGGCGGTCTATCCTTGGCATTAGCCTCGAAAATATTGATAGACTTTAGTGGAATAAGTAGCTATGCAACGACCATCGCATCAACAGTATTCACAGTAATCCTAGCTACAACATTCATATTTGAGGTTATAGGACCTATACTAGTTAAATATGTAGTTATATGGAGTGGGGAAGCCGGTAGAGGAGTATAGACCGATAAACCAATATTTAACTATAGCCTACTATAGACAGTTATAGAGTTAGTGACCAACTATATATTTTTAGAGGTGAAGACTATAAAGAGGAAGAAATATGATGGATATAGATCTATCGATGGATTCCCAATCCTAAAGAGGTTTAAATTGGCTAAGGAGCTTGATAGAGTACCCAGTAGAGAGATAGTTCTAAGCAAGTCCGAGGAGGAGAGAGTGGATGAATTACTTGAGAAGAATATCGTTATATCATTCCATGACCACCCAATAGTCTTCCCCGAGAATATGGAGGATCTAATAGATTATATCAGGACAGGATATACCGCGTTGGCTTATGAAGGATTGGCATACTCAGGTTTGGATATAGTATTCGATGGACTACTAGATGGGATAGCATTGATACATGGGAATGATCCATGGTCATGGGATAATATAATAACACAGATAGGTACACGACTATCTGACTTGGCTATGCAGGATATGATTATAAAGGTTGAGGGTGTTGAAGATATATATAGAGCCTCTAGGGAAGAGAAGATAGGCTTGATACTACATCTTGAAGGGGCTCCAACAGGAGTTGGATATGACCTCCAGAAACTTGATATATTATATGGTTTAGGGGTGAGATGCATAGGAATCACATATAGCATTGGAAATGAATTAGGCGGGGGGATAGCCGATAAAGTTGATAGGGGTTTAACTGATCTAGGATATAAATTTATAGAGAGGTGTAATAAACTAGGTATATTAATTGATCTAGCCCATGTAGGTGATAAAACAAGTTTAGAGGCTATAGAAGCTAGTGATAAACCACTAGCTATAACACATGCAGGAGCCAGATCCCTATGGCCCAGCAATAGGATGAAGCCGGATGAAGTTATCTATGCATTAGCCGATAAAGATGGTGTATTCGGTGTGGAAGCAGCTCCCCATACAACATTGACCCTTAATAGGAGAAAGCATGATTTAGATGCTGTTATGGAGCATTTCCAATATATAGTTGATCTAGTTGGTATAGATTATGTAGCCTTTGGACCAGATACATTATATGGGGATCACGTCGCACTACATAAATATTTTAGGAGGCTATTATCAATAGATAAGATAATCTCTGGCGACCTCCCAGAATATGAGGAGGTAGAATATGTAGATGGTCTAGAGAATCCAACCCAATTCAAGAATATAGTTAGATGGCTAGTCAAGAACGGATATTCAGATGATGAAATCTCTAAAGTTATAGGGGGTAATATAATCCGTTTATTAAAGACTGTATGGAGGAGATGACAATACAGTAAATATTTATATATTGAGAAGTATACATATACATTAATCACCACCCACATAGTTATATCATTATATTGTTAGAGTAGGTGAGGAAGCCCCAGACTTTGAACTCCC
>DQVL01000116.1 GCA_015661745.1 Thermoprotei archaeon
ATAGCATGTACCAGGCTCCTCAAATACAATCTCAACCACTGTCTCCTCTCCAGGCTCCAGAACAACTTCTAATAAAACACCCTCTTCTTCATGATGAGTCTCGAATCGTTTTTCAAATTCCTCAAGTAGATCTTCACCTGATAATCCCATATCCATCAAGCTATTTATGAGATCAAGGGCTTCGTCAGCCATTTTATCCTTCATGTCAGCGGTCACTATCATAAATTCGTGTTCAAAACCGCCTACATTTCTTATCTTGAAACGTATAGTCTCCCCAACCTTAACTTTAATTGGGAATTCACCATCCTTCAACACAAATACAAAATCAGATAGTTCAACTTCATATGACTTAACCTCAGTAGCTGGGAAGAACATGAAGAAAACTAGTGCTACTAATACGACAACTACAATTGCAGAGCCAAATAGGAAGGCTCTATTAGACATTTACATCACCTCATATAATGATTTGTATATAGAATATAAAAACTTTATAATATATAATTAAACCTAATATGTCTGGGATATAGGTAACTACTAATAAATACATTCGAATATATAATTTAATACTACATATCTAAGAGGATTAGCTTATATCATGCCTAAATTATTAGGGGTGCTCCTTATACATTTGTTTAAAAGTATATATTTTTGGGTTGATAGTATGTATTTGCAGCAAATAGTAGAAATATTTTATATTTCACTCATCACAGTATACATTATATTCATTACCACTTTCATATACATCACAGCCAAAGGTAAAAGAGAGATTGCAACGGATGGAGGCAGTAAAAACCATGGGGGGATAGAGAAGTCGGAGAAGATTTGGCTAGGAGCCTTATTCATAATAGCTGTGATAGGTAACATAATATTTTTATCTCCTATAATCCCCTCTATCCAATATAACTTATATACATCTGAGGAGCCTGTTAAGACTATAGAGATAATCATTGAAGATCATGAATTTATACTCCCTGAAAACCCGATTAAGCTTCCCCTTGGTGAACCTATAGAGTTTAAAGTATACTCTAATGATCTCACCTATGGATTTGGTGTATTTAGAGAAGATGGTACAATGGTCTTCCAGATGCAGGTGGTACCTGGATATGAAAATAGGATTGTTTGGATCTTCGATGAGCCTGGAGTATATACAATTAGAAGTACTGAATACAGTGGTCCGGAACATCCATATATGGTTCTATATGATGTAATCGTCGTCGGGGGTGATTAAACATGGGACTAGGATATAGAGAGAAGCTTGCCTTGAGATATGTATTGGCCGGTGTATTCTGGCTTGGTGTAGCCGGTATAGAAGGAATCTTGATGAGAGCTAGGCTACTCGGTTATATAAGTGATTTCTACCATCCAGAAGAATATTATGCGGTTATGACTGTCCATCCCTATGTAGGGATATATGGATGGGCATACATGGCGGTAATGGGTGCATTCTACTACCTAGTCCCCCTCGTACTCAAGAAGAATCTCTATAGTGAACGGGTAGCAAACATATCCTTTTGGACAATGTTCTTCGGTGTATTAATTACATGGTTGTCTGGATTCGTATTCAAATTCTCAGCTTTATATACATTGTATTGGCCCCTCCCTGTAATGGAGTATCCCGCCAATTCAACCCTGGTATTTAGTATAGGTACTATAATGATATTTGCATCAGTCCTAGCATTCTTCTTTAACATGTTCGCCACGATATTCCTACCTGCAAGGGGTGCGGGCGGAGCCGGTTATGTAGCTAAGGAATTACTTACTCTAGCATTTAACCTAGACAAGTTGAAGGCTAAGACTAAGGGTATCAAGGAATACCTCCCCAGAGTATATACATATCCAGTGTTCGTCGTTGGAGTATTTAGGGGATGTGTAGATACTACTTTAAACGCTATTGTAATGGCTGGAATATCAGTTATACTTGGGGTATACTCAATAGCCAATTTAATTGGTTCAGCAATCCCAGCTACAGTAATAGACCCATTGATATATAAAAACGTATATTGGTGGGGACTAGATCTAATAGCCGATGGAAACGTATTGATATTTACAGCCGCGGTATGGTATTTCCTAGTGCCACAACTAGTGGGTAGAGATTTATTTGGAGAATCTCTAGTTAGGACTGTGATACTGGCGGATCTAGTTATATCACTATTTGTATGGAATCACCATATGCTAGCTGATACTCCACAACCATTCATCCTACAGATACAGGGGCAGATCTTTACATGGGGAGAGCTTATAACTATGGGCTTGACCATGTTCGCCGTTCTAATGACGATATGGTATGCAAGACCCGTTAAATACTCTCCAGCTTTACTAGCAATAGTATTATCTATCCTAGGCTATGCAATCGGTGGATCAGCAGGTATACTCCAGGCGAATTATGCATTAAATAGATACTTCCATAATACACAGTGGATAATCGGTATCCACGGTCATATACAGCTACTTGCAGGTCTAAGCCTAACAATATTTGCAGCTATATATGCAGCTGCACCCTTGATAACAGGTAAAGAGATGGATAGAAAACTTGCATATATAAGTATAGTGGCATTCTTTGTAGGGGCTGTAGTAATGGGTCTAGCCATGGGGTTAGCCGGTGTAAGTGGCATGTTGAGGAGGACGCTATACTTCAATGGCGAATATTTTGGATATATGGCTGTAGCCATGGTTGGAGCCTTAACAATGGCCTTCGGATATCTAACCTTCATATACAACTTCGTCAAGACCTATGGATTCAAAACAGTGATTAACATCTTTAAGTAGATCCAACCCCCTCCATTTTTTTTATCTAGATAGGATAATCATAATCAATAAAACTATATACCCTATCAATATACTTGATATTCCTACAAAGAAGTATAGTGGTGCAGTAATTGCTACCCACAATGCAAATCCATATATACTATCTAAACCAAGTAGAAACCCAATTAAAACACTTAATAAAACACCCAATATAAGCGATATAACAGAGGATATAAACGCAGTTTTAAAGGCTAATCTAAACCCCCTAACAAATATAGGTGATAGAAGACCTGCGAAGAAAGCAGGTATATACGACAATATAAGCATAAAAATAAGAAGTGTATCATCATCTAAACCTCCAAGAATAAGTTTTTCATACTCAAACCCCAAACCAGTCAAACCTATATAGAGAGATACTAATAAAAACACGATTAATGATATTGTCGACGGAATAAAATATTCTCTCATTGTATACCCTCCATACAGATTAGTATATCATAGCATGCATATGGCGATACATTAGTTTCATATATTGTGGCTCAGAGTCGCTTCAATATCTTCATACAAACCGTCAAGCAGCCACCGCCTCATCATCACCATGAACTGCCCCGTCCTTACGGACGGAGCCTCCCCCGTTCCATGCTGGCCCCCGCCAGCACCTCATCTGGGGGTCTGGGGGGTTCACAACTCCCCCATCCCACGCCTCTCGTTAAGGCATGGGCTACTCAAGCCATCATTCTCAACGGGAACATCCCAGAAAATCCAATGTTTATAGAAATATTTAAAACCATCGCCTCCACCCCATTTATTCTGAAGAGGTCTTGCAAGCAACAAGAAGATAAAATTAATACTATAGATATGTCTAGATTTAGTTTACATATTGAAGACGTCTATATCATACTTAATTAATAATTTATGTTGATTATTAGATTTCTACCGTTAGGTTGAAGTATTATGGCTGCTGATGAGATGGTCATGGATGGATTGGATCTACTGACTCTAGAATTTTGGATAATATATCATATAGTCATAGCTATATTCATCGCTATAGACCTATGGGTTGCTATGAGGAGAGAGGAGCTAACATTTAGGGATGCTACATTATGGAGTATAATCTGGATAGTAGTTGGGGTGGCATGGGGCGGTATAGTATATATGCTCATGGGTCTTGAAGCATTGGGACTATATATGGCTGCATATCTTATAGAGAAGCTATTAAGTATGGATAACCTATTTGTATTCGCCATAATATTCTCATATTTCGCTGTCGAAGCCAAGATACAGCCTCTAGTCCTATATATAGGCATTATAACAGCTGTAATCTTTAGGGCACTCTTTATATATGGAGGTATATTAATTATAGAGATGTTCCACTTCTCCATAGTAATTTTTGGGGCGGTCCTTCTATATAGTGGATATAAATTGACTAAGGAGAGACATGTCAGTATAGATCCCGGTAGAAACCCTATAGTTAAAATGGCAAGGAGATTTATTCCGATAACAGATAGGTATTATGGAAGAAAATTCATTATTAGGAATAATGGTAAACTCTTTTTCACACCATTGATACTAGTACTTATAACAATTGAGACCACAGACATAATATTTGCTGTAGATAGTATACCAGCCGTCTTAGCTATAACAACCAACTTCTTTATAGCCTATACATCAAATATTTCAGCTGTTTTAGGGCTGAGGGCTTTATACTCGTTAATATCATTGACAGTATTAAAGTTTAGATATGTAAGTAAAGGATTATCTATAATACTTGTATATCTAGGTATAAAGATGATCCTCTCCGGACTAGAGATATATACTATACCTACAACCATATCCGTAACGATAGTGATGTCAATACTAATAGGATCGGTTGTATTATCACTATTGAAGGGGGATGGAAGTAGTCAAAGTAATAAATCTATCTAAGTCTATCGGAATCAAAAATATTTTAAATAATGTCACATTAATCCTCCATAGAGGTGAGAGACTAAATATATATGGTAGAGAAGGTTCTGGAAAGACTATACTCATAAAATGCTTATTAGATTTGGTGATAAGGGATGGAGGTTCGATATCCATTTTTGGGTATGACCCACTAAACTATAGAGAGGAGATACTCAAACAAGTAGGGTATATACCACAGAATGTATATATAAGGACACGGCTAAATCTAGGCGATATATTAGATGTTATTCATAATCTATATGAAGAGAGGTATGGCCTGCTTGAGGAGTTAGGTTTAATAGGATATATTGACGAAGATGTTAGAAAACTAAACTATGAACATCTAATTAGATTATATACATATATAGCACTTGCCAAGGAACCTAAATTAATAATTATAGATGATATTGAGACGAAGATAGATGGGAAATCCCTATATCTAATCCGAAGATATATAGATAGAAATAATATAACGTTAATAACTACATCTAGGAATCCGTCTAACGTACTTGGTGAATATATACATGCACTACTAGATGGAGGGGGGCTCCATCAATATCCAGGGTGATAAATCGTATGTATGAACTGCTTACACTGATAACAATGGCTATTGCCAAAGACTATAAAATTATATCAATATTCACAATGGTGACGTTGCTAGCCATCCTAAAGATCTTTGGTTTAATAGTATACCCTCATGAAACACTTATGATCATAAATATAGTTTTACTTATACTACTAATAACAACTCTTACATATAGACTCAGGAGTATAAAGAATGGACTTAAAGAAATATATTATTCCCTACCATATCGTAGGGAATCCATGTATATATCTGAAGTACTTATTTCAGTGATATCTATATCAGTCTTTAATACAATATTAGTATTTACCCATGACTCTGGTATTGATTTAAATATATATATCTATACAGTGCTTCTACCATCAATATTCTTGGGTGTTACAATAGTTAATATTAGTGATGATAAAAAGAAAAATACTATACAGTGGCTATTAGCCATATTTTTGATCCCATTCACATTGGAACTTAGTCTATATATATTGGCTTGGGATGTCTATTCCAACGTATATTGGATATTTAATCTACTTCCCCATGAAATTTATTTATCCTTAAATCAAGTGAAGACATTCATAAGTTTTTTGAATATTGGATATAACATATTCATTTACATTATATATCTATTTGCATCGTTTTATATAGGGCTCTATATCAGAATGGAAAAGGATGTTCTTTAATCTATAACAAACTGATATAACATATCTTCTACAAGCCTCCTCGTTGTAGATACACCCTCATCAAATCCAGTTACCCCAATTACAACAACCGTACCAGAATAAGACACCCCAACTCTAATATTCCCATAATATTCGAAGAAGACACCGGCATCACCCCTTCTAAACAGAATATGCTTCTTTGCAAGTTCTCTAGACAGCCTCTCAATATCAAGCCTGACACGTTCATCAGATGTATAGATAAATGTGTCTCCCTTCAAGAAATATTGATAATCAAAATCTGGGTATTCAACTGCTGCTTTAGATGAGCATATTCTACATTGAGGATTCTTAGACAAATAATTTATTTCTATATCTAAATTGGGGGAGACCCGAACCATCGATCCATGAAGCTTAGGATCATATCCTAGGAAATATGATGTTACCTCTGAAGATGCAATACTATATACTATAGAATAGATATACTGGAAGCCATATCCATTTATATACCCATCATCAACATCTTCAATATCTGGATGGAAGCATTCAAAACATGCAGTTTTATCAGGCTCCAAAAAAATTATTACCCCCTTATTATCCTTGACTGCGGTATATATAACTGGTATATCCCTTGAAACACTATATCTGTTTATCAATGCCTTACTATAGATATTATCTGTAGCATCAATTACTAAGTCAACATCCCTGAATAAACGATCTATATTGAAATCGGTGAGTGTTTGAGGATATATTATAACCTCTACATCAGAAGCTAGTCTCTCAAGGATCTTTTTGACTACCTCCACCTTAAAATATCCAGTATCATCCGACTTAAAGTTGACCCCTCTATATACATCCGTATATAGTAGAATATCTGGATCTATAAGTTTAAAATATCTAAATCCATTCTTTACGAGAGCAGCGGATATATCAGCTCCTAAGCCGCCCAACCCAACAACTGCCAACTTCATCTTAGACAGCTCATCAACTAGGTCCTCATCAACATCTCTAATCTTTAATACTCGGTCATAGAAAGACTTTTTTAATTCATTCATCACCATAGTATGATATATCAAGCTATTAATTTAACTAATTCCTCGATAACATCGTTTTATCGAGGGCATTCGACAATAAAGTATTTATCTGTCGAACTAAAGATTAGATGTGGGGATTCAGGTGATTGGAGAGTTTCTGAAGTTATTGGGACTTGTAGGCAGTATATTTTTGATTGGAAGCAGTAATTATGTCTTTAATATAGTTGTATTGGGGCAGGCGATGGATGTCCCCTCTGGAATAATATTATATCTAGCTGCAGGCATCACATACTTTTTCGGTGTACTTATACTAGCTATAATATATTTGTTCTCAGCCGGTAGGAGAGATATATCCTTGGGAGTAACACTTGTATTTGCCGGTGTAATCCACTACTATCCAGTTGTTAATGTGATCCTAACAGATATTAACATATTATTTATATGGGCACTCCAGTTTATGTTCTCAATATTCATGAGTATATTATTTATCTACCTAGGTTATAGAAAACTTAGGAAAAGACTTGTTGAATTGACTTTATCCAACTATATAGAACTATGACTCACTAATATTTTAGATCCAATAGTTAATAACACATGTTCTACATAGAATCATATTACTGTACCGGATAGCAGTACCTTATGGATTTAATATCGGTGATAATTTGATTGAGGATATACAAAAGAAAAAAATATTCTGTGGAGAATATGTTTAGAGTAGATGGAATATTAGGAATAATGGCCCAAACACTAGACTAAATGTGTTTACCAGCTTTATCAATATATGTAGTGATGGCCCTGCTGTATCCTTCATCGGGTCACCCACTGTATCACCAACCACAGCAGCCTTATGAGCTTCACTACCTTTTCCACCATATAACCCCATCTCAATAAGTTTCTTAGCATTGTCCCAAGATGCTCCACCTGTATTCATTAACATAGCCAGTATAAATCCTGATACTGTAGCACCTATATTCAATGCACCCACTGATTCAGCACCAAATATCAGCCCCATTGCTAATGGACCTAAGACGGGTATTAGAGATGGTAGGACCATATTTCTCTGGGCGGCTAATGTACTAATTGCTACACACTTTGCATAATCTGGTTTAGCCTTCCCTTCAAGAATACCTGGGATCTCCCTAAATTGCCTTCTAACCTCTTCTATCATAGTCTTTGCAGCATTAGATACAGCTCTTATAGCGAAGGCACTAAATATAAACGGTAATAATCCACCTATAAAGACACCCAATAGATTCCCTATGGATAGTAGGTTCAACTCTTCTATACCTACTATATCCAGATATGCCTCGAATAGGAGTAGAGCTGCCAACCCAGCTGAACCCATTGCATAACCCTTTGTCAAAGCTTTTGTTGTATTCCCAACTGCATCAAATTTATCAACCTTCTCCCTCACCTCTTCAGGCTGGTTACTCATCTCTGTGATACCCCCTGCATTATCGACTATAGGTCCAAATCCATCTAAACCTAGTATCATACCAGCTACCGATAACATACCCATAGTGGCTACAGCTGTTCCATATACACCACCTATAAACGGTTTAAGTCCATATTCAAGTGCAAATATATTTCCAAGTATAAATGAGACTAGGAGTACAGTCACAATAACTAGTACTGGGAGGGCTGTAGACTCTAATCCAACGGCGAAACCAGTTAGTATATTTGTTGCGGGACCGGTCTGGCTGGCTTCAGCTATCTCCTTAACCGGTCTCTTATCATAGCTTGTATAGTAGTCAGTGATCCACAGTATCAATACACTCGTGACTACACCTGTTAATGCTGCTCCATAGAGATATATACTTCCCAATGTACCTATAACTAGGAAGTAGAATCCTATTACAGCAAATATTGTAGTGGCAATCATCCCATTCTTCAAAGGAATAAATGGATTTTTCTCTACATCCCCCTTGACAAATAGCATGCCTAGAAGTGTTGCGAATATACCAGTGGCTCTAGCCAATAATGGAAATAGAATGAATAAAATATTTCCTGTAGCAGCTGATAAGGCAATACCAATTATCATGGCACCTATATTCTCTGCAGACATTGACTCGAAGAGATCGGCTCCACGACCTGCTACATCACCTACATTATCCCCTACATTATCAGCTATTACAGCTGGATTCCTAGGATCATCCTCTGGAATCCCAGCCTCAACCTTTCCAACTAGATCAGCACCTATATCTGCAGCTTTAGTATATATTCCACCCCCTAACTGTGCGAATAGAGCTGCTAGACTAGCTCCAAAACCAAATCCTACAATAAGAATTGGATCTCTATTAAATAATATATAGAGTGAGATTATACCTATCAGGCTAAGACCTACATTGAAGAGCCCCATCACCATCCCTCCATATAGCGATATCTTCAATGTTTCATTGAGATCTGTCTTTGCTGAATACGCAGCTCTAACATTAGCCTGGGTAGCGACATCCATACTTATCCAGCCAGCTGCTAAACTGGCTAATGCACCAAGGACGAATCCCAAGCTAATATATGGAATACCACCATATTCTCTGATGTCGAAAGAGAGGTATAGTAGAATAGTTATTATAACAGCTATGTAGGTTATCGTCCTATATTGCGTCCTAAGGAAGGCTTTTGCACCCTCCCTTATAGCGCTGTATATCTCGACCATCGCATCATCCTTAACCTCATACCTATTAATGTATAGAGCCATGTAAACAGCGGTTGCTATAGCTGCTAAACCCCCCATCAATGCATATATCTCCCATATATCCATTAGATCCACCCCGTTCCCCGAAGACTATCCTAAAGAGATAATAATTATCAAGTATATTGTATCAATTCCATCCAAAACTTATAAATATTAATTTGATTCTATGAATTGAAATTGGTTATTTAAGTAGTTTGACAGAGGTATATGCGGCTACCGCTGCAACACCAGTCAATATAGTTAATCCGACACTAAAGATATTTGGATTTAGATATGGCGCTATACCCCAGCTTAGAAGCTCA
>DQVL01000057.1 GCA_015661745.1 Thermoprotei archaeon
AGTCTTCTCAACTCATTTAAATAATTAAGGATTGCATCAGACATGTTAACTACCCCATAAACATATCTAGTCCACGTCCAGTACCTGTAGCTACAGCCTCCAGTGAAGACCTTGAGACTCCCAGTGGAGAGAGTATTCTATGCACTACTGGAAGAAGTTGACTATAGATATAATAGTTTATATCTATATCATCAATATCTGCATCTACATAATATGTAGACCTCTTATATAATGGGCCACTACCCTTTAATATAATATATCCTATAAACATTCCACGTCTAATCCTCCAACCTCTTCTCTCAAGATTCTTAGCAACCTCTATATGAGGAGAATTAGCTTTATAATCCTGTAAGTTCCTAGTTATCTGCTCCCAGATTACGAGTTTTTCCAGTGGTATTTCACGCTTTCTAAGTTTAGAGACATATTCTCTAAATATATCTATAGCTTTCTTCTTATCACCATCAACTAAGACAGCCTTAACAACTTCATACTGAAGCTCCCGTGAATATTGACACCAGTCCCTCCTTGTATACTCCAGCCCTACAATATCTATATTCCCTTCATATGTATACCCTGCATACCTCTTTTTAGCCTCTGTAAAGAGTATGGATCTATAAATCTTATCCACCTTAGCCTCGAGACCCAGTTCCTCATATATCCGATTCAAGAGATCCTCAACAACAGCCTCATCATAATATATGAAGAGACTGTCTGTATCTCCATATATAACTTTAAGACCAAGATTCTCTGCATACTTAATTGCTTGTGAAATAGCCTTTCTACCAAGGTATGTAACGAGGGAAGCACCCTCATAACTATACCATCTAGCCTGGGGCCAACCCATATATCCATATACCGTATTTGCCAATATCTTATAGATACGTTGCCTAGCATCCAATAGGTTATACTCTGGTGTAGATCTGGGAATCTTTAGTAGTTTATCCCTAGCATCATCTCTTAACCTCAATAAAGTTCTTAGAATCTCCGGAAAGAGGCCTTCGACACTGGTTTTAACACCTAAACCAACTTCTTTAAAGAAGATACTATCATCCAACTCGCTTGATACGATAGTCTCAGGGCTTATATTATATTTAATCATTATACTTGGATACATCGATTTAAAATCGACCACACAAATGTTCTTGTGTAACCCCACTACTGGTTTTATAACTAAACCGCCCTGATAACTACGTACACTTCTCTCAATAACCCTAGGTATGATTATCCCCTTTCTAACAGCTTGATTCATTATATAGAATTCAATCTGTCTCCCAGATGAGGAGGTCAATACATAGTCCGGCGGTATTCCAGTCACACTTGATAACGTATATATGTCATTCTCGAGAGCTCTAAAAGCTTTATATAATGTTCTAACCCTCCATCCAATATATTTTATGAGTTTATCCCTTTCATCAACCCAATATTTATGGTAGAGTAGTGGATCAACATAATTTTTTGGTCGGTCAATATTTAGCTGTTCAGCCAACTCCTCTAGAGTCTTCCTCTGGAAGAAGGGGATATCATCCACATATTCATATAAATCTATGTTGATCCTGCCTCCAAACGAAAAATGCCCTAAAATACTTTGATGAATCTCCTTTGGATAACGTCCTAAATCTATCGATAAACCTATGGTTTTAAATCTATTTACTATATATGGATAAAAAACTCTATTTCCATAGAAAGAGACTATAACATCGGGATCAGCCTTTTCTACGTATTTGGTGAAATGCCTAATCATCTCTATATCATCGCCATCCTCCGCTATGAAACTCTTTATATCTCTACCATCAAACAGTAGTATAGCATTGACTGGGTCTCTCTGTGGATCAGGCGAGCCATGTTGTGATGTAATGACATAATCGAGAGATAGAACCTTCAGTTTAGGATTTGGGATGTCGGCCACATGTTTAAAGGATATTAACTTATATCCCTTATATCCACCTAGGTTTAATAACTCACCATATTCAACATCATACCATTCAGCCGGTTTAAATCCTCGATAGAGTATATACTTCTGGGTATACCTTACATCACCCTCAAAAACCTTATCTACACCAAATGACGATGTGATTACCCTCTCAGCGATCTTTAATATTTCCTCAGAACCTGATAGAATGTATGCCTTCGTTTTAACACCATTTAAGATTTTATATGTAGATTCGATAGATAAGTCACTATATCGTGATCCCAAAGCCTCTATCAATCTAGCTTTAAGCCTCTCAAGATTAACATCTAATACATATATGAAATCCTTAAATGAGTCGTCAATGAATAGATGGGGAGAGCCATCCCTAGATAAACCCCATATATATATTCGCTCCCCCCTATCATCCGAGGCAATATCGAATAACCAGAATCTATTCCTCATAATCCAATATAATAATATAGATTCAATACTTGATAACGGGAAAATGTTTAAACATGAATATATAAGTAGCTATACAACCCAATTATATATAGCATTTAATAGGAGGGGAGTAGATGTCTACAGGAAGTAGGTTATTAGATGAGGAGAATAGAAGGATACTTAAAGAGGAATATTGGAGTAAACTAGTTAGACCAGTGAAACTAGTATATTTTACGAG
>DQVL01000161.1 GCA_015661745.1 Thermoprotei archaeon
ATCACCTTTTTATCTAGACCTGTTCTTTCAGCTATTTCACCAGGCCTTAAAGGTTTACCAACTTCTTTTAATGTGTTGAGTACAATCTCTTCTACTTCACTCATAAATCATCAATATTATGATTTTATTTCTAACCTTATATAGACAAACCCTAATATTATGGGTATAATCTTATTCTTAATTATATTTAAATAATTTTTTGCGTTTTAATCCATAATATTAGGGAATTAATATGTGAGTATAATATCGATGTCTATAGCAACGCATTGAGGAATTACCTTCTTTACATATTAGTTCATCTAAATAATAATACAATGGTTTACAGTATAATGAGTTGTTGGCGCCGCCGCTGGGATTCGAACCCAGGACCCCCGGGTATCTGTCTAATTGTTTCCCCGGGTTAACAGCCCGGTGCTCTTCCAACTGAGCTACGGCGGCTTCTAAGGTATATGATTATTATTTTAAAGTTTTTAAAGTTTTGTTCTTATTCCGTTATATTGTAGATAAGAATTGTTCCCGGTATAATAGTTAATAAGAGTCCAACTATATAGCCTATTATCTTGTGATCTAGCGGGAGTTCTGTAGAGCTTGCGGTTAAGTAGATGAACATTATTCCAATCATGAACAATATAAGTGCTAGCGTCTTTATTAGTATAGATGTCCTTGATACGGTTTTGGACATGATTTCCACCCAATCCTTGGTATGGATTATTGTATAGACATTTTCTCTTAAAAGCTTTACTATATTCACTTATGATAAAATATTTTGATGGATATGACTAATGTCTCTAGACGTAAAAGAGATGTTTTGGAGAGACTTAGGTCTTTAGGAGATAAAGTCCTTACATCAATTGAAATGGGTGAATTTCCTGTACTTGATATCCCAAGTAGAAGTGTGTCAAATATAAAGTATGATCCATTGGAAAGAGGTTATATATTAGGAGAACGTGTTAGGAGAAGAAGTGCTTCAGTATATTCACATTTGAGAAGATTTACTCAGTTTATATGGATCGCCTCATTTGCTAAAGAACTTATGATACAGCGGCGTACTAGTACACTTAGAGATGTATTTTATTCCTCGCAGGCTTATAACGTTGAATTTGAGGAGCAGGAGGAATCTGATGAACTTATTATGGATTTGGAGGCTTACCTCGGCTATCCAAGGGAGGATTTCAATATAATCCCTGCTGAGAGGGCAGCTATATTTGGTGATTTAACTATTGAATATACGGTTCCCGGTTATGAAGGACGAAGGATAAACCTGCTTACACATCCTGATGGACTAATGATTGGACACAGTCTCAAGACATGTGAATTCATTGATACTGGAGCAGAGAGAGTATTTGTTATAGAGAAGGATGCTATATTTAATAGGTTCATCGAAGAGAAGGTATATGAAAAGTATAAGGCTATATTAATAAGTACTTCTGGACAAGCACCTCGGGCGGCTAGATATTTAATTAGAAGGCTTAATAAGGAGCTTGGTCTCCCAGTATATATTTTTACTGACGGTGATGTCTGGGGTCTCCATATAGCTGGGGTTATTATATATGGTTCAGCTAATTCTGCTCATGTAAGGGAATTACATACTCCTGATGCTAAATGGATAGGTATATGGGCTTCAGATATTGAAAAGTATAGGTTGCCTACAGATCCATTTAACGAGAGAGACCTTAAAAGATTGGATGAGCTTCTAAGAGATCCAAGGTATACAGATGATCCGTGGCGTCGTGAGTTAAAAAAGTTTAGGAAGCTTAAGAGAAAGAGTGAGCTGGAGGCGTTTAGTAGGTATGGCTTAACATATATTGTTGATGTGTATTTAAGTGATAAGATGGAGATGTTTTCATAACCATCTTATCTCTACTAATAGTTAAGAATATGACTTAATCAATCCTACTCCCCTAGTATTTATCAATAATATATAGATTTCAGTTGTTATTTGAATTATAACCTATATGTTAATCAAGGAAATTTGATTAGCTTCTTTGTTTACTTATGGTTTGACTAATTCTCTCCTTCACATTATATCTAGTCTTAACTCTTTCAAGAAGTTTATTTATATCCGCTGCCTCTCTATCCGCTAACTTACTAGAGAATTCACTTATTAGACGAATATACTGGTAATAGACTTTTAACCTTTTTTCAGCCTCTTTTTTCTTGATTACTCTCCTCCTATATTTAAGAAATCTGCGAAATAAAGTTTTTAGAGCAAGCTCAATCTCCCTTTCAATCTCAGGTACATCAGCTATAGCCTCTTTCCCAACTGATTTAAATGGTATCTTTGTACTTGCAATATGAATAAATATTGCTATAGGTTTATCACTCTGTATTTTATAACTTCCTTGTTTTAGTTTGTCCAATACTTTATAAGACACATCACTTCCTTCATCGAATAATAGTGGAATTTTATTTGCGTATCTAAATAATAGGATATCTCCAGCCTGTCCCGGGATGCCCCCTCCATATGCCATCCCAGCTTCTACTATGAATGGATGGCCTCTATAACTCGATGGATTCCTTGATGTAACATCTACATATTCCGGTTTAAACTCTTTATATATCCCCTCTATCAAAATATCCTCTCCAATAGGGCTTAAAACATCGGCGCTTGGAGATATAAACTTATTGTATGACCTCAAAGAATTGTAAAGCTTATCTAGAATATCGTCATTAATTGCACCGAGCTTTATAGTCGGCTTTATCTTTGCATACTGTAGAAATTTTACTGCTGTATTCTCTCCTACTCTGTGGAACGCCCTTGTTAAGAATTCCTTGATGGTTAAAGTCTTGGGAAAGGTATTTATAAGGTATTTAAGGAATTCAAGATCGATCCCATGGGGATGTGGCTTCACTTTCTTGGGGGGTCTGGGCATCTTTGATATCGTCCTAGGGAAGTAATATAACACTCCATTTGGATCCACAAATATAATGTCAGCATATGGAGTTATAGTCGCTGTTAATTTGAGGTAGTTAATTATGTATCTCGATGCTATGGAATAGTTCCCCTCAAGATAGAATTCAATAATGGTGCCTCTCCATCCTCTATTATTTCTTATTGCTTTATAGCTATATACGATGGGGTTGTTTGTCTTAATGTCTATTTTGAATGTGTATTGATGTATCTGGCTATTACCAGTGGATGAAACTACTTTAACTGGTTTACCTGTTGTTATCTGACCATATAATAATGCTAGGGTCCCCCCTAATCCAAATGTTCCTCTACTCTGTCGAATTACATATTTACTACTATATAGAATTGTTCCTAATGCATTAAGGATATGTTTTTTTGGTATTCCACCACCATTGTCTTGAATATAAAGTTTGTATATTTCTCCTCTCTCCGATCTTTTTATCCTTCTTAAAAATAAGATTATTTCGGGAAGGATTTCATTTAATTCACATGCATCCATAGAATTTTCAAATAGTTCACGTATTGATGTGTAAAGTGATCTAGAGGGGTTAGAGAATCCCGCTATTTCCTTATTTCTATAAAAGAATTCACTTGGACTAAGTTGTTTAAATTCTTCCAACATCCTAATAAAACCTTAATACTTCATAGATAATAAGAATATTGAATTTACTGTCCCTAAATTTTTTATCCATAAATTTTGAACCCTCCCCCA
>DQVL01000095.1 GCA_015661745.1 Thermoprotei archaeon
AGGTCGAATAAACCATTAACCGACTCCATTATATGGTGGAAATACGCTGGTTCACCAGTGAATCTATATAGGTGACTTGGATAGTCCTCTCCCTGGCGCCTCCAAAAATCGGGGGTATCACTTACATAGGAATATGCAGCTTCTAACTTAGCTATTACACCTGCGTCTACACCAGAGATTATATATGCTGCTCCACCAGCAGCTGCAGTATATTCAAGTTCGTCTCCCGGCCTTCCCTGAGCAGTATCTGCCCCAATAGCTATACCCATCTCAATCATGCCTGAGGATACAAGTCCAAATACTGTTTGCATAGCCTCAGTACCTGCTTTACATGCAAACTCGAAATCTGCCGATAAAATCTTTCTAGGTAGACCAAGGGCATCAACAAGTACAGTACCCGAGGGTTTGACTGCATATGGTTTCGACTCACTCCCAATGAATATAGCACCTATCTTTTCTCTAGGGGCATTGGAAGACTCTATAGCTATCAATGCAGCCTCAAAAGAAATCGTTATTGTATCTTCATCATAACTTGGGAAGCTCTTACTCTGAATAGGCTGTGCATCCCGTCCCCAAAGGGATGATATAAGCTTATTTTCGAGGAAGTATCTCGGTATATAAGCTCCATACCCATAAATCCCCACAAGATTATCCGGCTTCACAATACATACCCTCCACTATTTTAACTCAATAAATATTTCATAGCATAAATAAAAGCCATAATGAACCAACAATATAGATTTAAGAAACTAGTTAAATCAAAGGAGATCCTTTAGGATCTCAAGGGTGGGAAGCTCCCGCACAATCTGACCTGGCACTATTGCATATGGCTTAAATCCACCTAGATCTACATCTTTGAGTAGTGGAGATAATGGCTCAACAAGTTCATAATTATTAAATGACGTCCCAGATGATATCTCTGAAACTGGTGGTAAAACTAGGATCTTCTTCCCACCAATATCCCCCCATAAAAAACATTTAAACCTATATTTACCTCCAGCCTCATCCCTAATAACTATAGATGGGTGTTCATGCCCTATAACTATAATCTCGTTAAATTTATCAATAGATTCTTCTTTATGGCCATGAATTATCGTTATATCACCCACATCATAACGATCCACCATTTTAAAACCAAATTTATCTAGTATTACACTCAAGTAATTATCATGGTTACCACGGACTACATGAACCAAAAGATTATACTCCTCCTTTAATCTCCTAAAGAACTCGGTTAACTCACGCCATTCAGAAGACTTGAGAAGACCAAATGAATGCTTTAAATCCCCATTAAAAACAACCATTTCAGGTCTATAATCCTCGATCGCTCTAAACACGATCTCAGCTGTAGATCTACTAACTCCTCTAGGTAGAAAGATTCCTTCATCCTCTAAATAACCTTCAATACCAAGATGGAGATCAGACATAACAAGTATGTTAGCATCTTCAATATAAGCTGCCGGCCATGGAGATGCTATATAAAGTGATTTATCTAACTTTATCTTCATCCCCACCCAACCATACAGTCAATTTATTATAAAATTCCTGAAGTACTTTAACTCTATCCTCCATCAATACAACATCCTCCATACCTCTGAGTAATACACCATATGCAAATGGAGAAGGGATACTTGACTCTTTAAGAATTATCCATCTACGCTTACCAGACTCTATATCTCTCAATACATTTATCGCATTATACACATCCATCTTATCTTCTATAACCTCTCTAACACTCTCCTTAATAAGAGGGAAATCATCAATATTCCTTACAAAATCAAATATCTTCTCACTACTAATCTGCTGCCTAGACAACCGTGTTTTCCCACCTTTATAATACCTTAGAATCATGAACCCTCTATTAGCCACATGCCGAAATATCCTCCTTATATACTGACTATTCAATACAGCCTCAGAAATAATGTTCCTTATATTATCCTTATCTAAATATTTTAGGAGGGACTCCACATCAAAATTATATCTTAGAGGACACCCCAATGCAAATGAGTGATCACCTATCAAAACCTTAATACTTATACCAAGTCGATTCCTCAATATATATGCATATGCCCTAGCTAATACACTATTCACCCTCCTACCAAATACCGTATGAAAAATTAGGTATCTAATTCCTTCAGACTTATCAATATATCTTTCAATAATTAGGTTTGAGGTAGAATGGAATGAGTTATATCCAATATTCCTAAGAAAAGCAATTTGAGACTCAATATATCTTATTATATTCTCAGCTGCATCCTCACCAGCTCTCATAAATCTTTCAACAAAATATTTCGCGTGATCCCTATAGCCATTTACGATCAATTTATATAGGATCCATCGATATCTTGAAATTGCCTCACCTAGATCAAAAGATAATGGTAAAAGCTCTGATATCCATGTAGGCACAGTTGGTTTTAAGCCATCCGCCGGCTCCACATATACCTTATCACCTTTTGATCTGAGGAATCGGAATGTCCTACCCGCTAAAACAAATATATCACCTACATCTAAATGTTCTACAAATTCTTCTTC
>DQVL01000037.1 GCA_015661745.1 Thermoprotei archaeon
AAGTCACCCGATTCTGGATAATAGGTTAGGAAGTACTTCCATGAGGCATCGCCATCCGCTACACCAAGCTCTATAACACGGCTTTTTCCACCCTTTTTAAATCTAACCTCACTAGACGACTCTATAAGTTTAACCAGTTAATTAACGACCAATCCTATATCTGTTGAAGTTATGGAAGTCAAAACCTCCTCTAATTTCTTCATTACCCCATCCCCAGAAGCTGTATTCCTTATATTACTATATTAAGTATCCCAATAAAGGCAAATACTATTTTATCGATCCCTTTGTATATTAATTTTATGTTTTGACAACCACTCTAAAATCTTAAATTCATTATTAAAAGCCTTTATCCTAACTGGTATATTGGGATATCTCGTAGCTACATGACTTACAAACAGCCATTCACCCTTATCAAAAGATACTACAGTATCTACAACGCTCTTACTTATAGAGAAGGCCTCAGCCACCACACCCCTATCATAAGACCTTGGTAAGGTGGAGATGAAGTAGCTATGAAGCTGCTGTAGAATATTTGTATTTAGGTGGGCAACCCTCTGAGTAGCTATCCAACCACCGATACCATATTTTCTACCTTGTCTAAATAGGAGCTCCATAGCCTCATTTGACATCGATGTATATGCTTCCTTCCTTGTATCCCTAGGTATGAATTCATGGGCTTCATCAACAACAAAGAGTATATTCCTCCCACCTGATGTTTTCTTTCTAAACGAGAAGACTGTGTTTATAATCTTACTTAAGACAATACGTGCGGTCTTAACCTCAGGTAGATAAAATAGATAAACACGTTTCTTATCTCCAAATAGAAGGTCTCTACATATTCTATAGATAGTATTGAGATCCCCATCTACAGGCTTTACATTGATGGAGTCAATTAATCCACTAATATAATCTTTAACTCCTGATCTACTATCTCTATACTGATTATATAAATGATTTAAGACGCCGTTTATCTCATTCCAAGCATCTAAATCGATATCCTTAATTCTATATACATATTCATCACCATCAAATCGAGAAACAATCCTTCTCAACCTATTTATATGGTGTCTCTGATACGGCTTCAACTTAAGTTCATTTAACGATTCTAAAAATGTGGATACGGTTACAAATTCTGGGTCACTCTCAAAATATGTTCTCTCTATATTTGTTAAGGCTTCCATCAATATATTTAAATCCAAGTTTTGATTCTTCATCTGATCCAATAGAGTCTCTGGATGCACTGTTGACTCCGCAAATCTTTCCAGATTGATAGATGGATCTAGGTAGATTACACCGTGATCATGGAGTAGATCCACTATATTGACAGGATATTCTCCTGAGACATCCATAACTACAACAGCTAAATTATCAAGTTTATTAAGTGCCTCCCTGAGAAGTGTAGATACCAGGTTGGATTTACCTGTACCTGTATAGCCAAATATTCCCGTGTGATATCTAAATAATGAATATATATCGATTAAAGCATCTACATTATATCCAACGATATTCCCTATAGAGATAGACTCTACACCCTCCTTATTAACTAGATGGCTATATAGCTCGGCACTCATTATATGGGCGATAGAGCCTACTAAAGGACTGAGGATATCCCTAACAACTTTAATCTCACCATTCTCAAGCCTGACTCTATAGCCAGTGTTTACAGCCACAATGGACATCCAATTCTCTCCACCACGATTTCCATTACCACCATACCAGCTACCCTCTATACGCTCCAAGGCATCCCATTTAAGTAATGGGGGAATGTCCGGACGTAGAGAACCCATTTCTAGGTGATAAGCCATTATAGATGTAACTTCAAATATATTATACCAAAGCTTACCATCAACTATTCGTTCAACACCGATTAAAGCTGGTTTATGGAGCCTATCAAAAATCTCAAGGTTAAATACGGCATCTATGTATGCAATGCCTTCAGACAATACTGCAGATTCACCATGGGAATAGAATGTAGATTTCTCAATTCTATAATCCCTAACTCTAGCTTCAAACCTGTTATTTAACTCATCAAATAATTTATTGTTATTCATTATCTTCTCCACCTCTCAATCTGGGCACGGTACTCACGGAAACTCTTTGTCAATACATATATGTTATGCTGTCTTATCATCCTATAGAGTGTATTCTCGACTACATTAGATACCGATGTCTTAACCGTCTTTATCATCCTCTTAACCTCTTTATCAGCTATAAAGAGTAGATAGTTATGACCAGCCGATTCAATAATTTGATCATTATCAAATTTAGATAGGATATATAGTATCATATTGTCATATGGATTTAAACCAGTCTCAAGATATATGTATGACTTATAATGTTTATCAACATGTTTTATATCGACCCCCCTTACAAGATCTCTATCTCTATCTTCCCTATAGAAACGGTCATAGAAGAATATGGGGCTCCTAACATATGCATCGAGACTTTTAACCTCCCTAAGTTGGAAATAATTTCTAATTAGGAATTTGGATAATGTAGTTACCTTTCTAGCGGGGGTCAAGACCCCATCTCTATATACTAGCGTACTAAATATATTGTCGTATCCAATGGATCTCCAAGGTACCGGGAATAACTCTCTATGTAGAGAAGACAATATTATAAACATGCTTCTATCGGATCTTACAGCCCTAAAATTAAAATTCTTTATATATCCTTTTGAAGAGAGATATGGCAATAAAGATCTATTCATATCAGTTACAGATGTATCTTTCCCAATACCTATAACCAGCTTATGATTTCGATCTATCAACCACTTAATTTTATAGATGAGGAATAACGATATCATGTTAATCTCTTTTGTAGTCAATGGTCTACCACCGACATAGAGAGGATGACTATAATAACCACCTTTATCAAATAGTTTATCTATAAATATCTCTAATACAGCCTCTATAGAATCCCAGTATCTATATATTCTATCCGTCACTATAAATCCATCTACTAGGTAATCTTCAATAAATCTACCGCCGAAAAACTCTCTATTAAGTTTATCAAGAACTTTAACAACTTTATCTCTAGAGATTTTAATTGGAAGCTTGGGAATCAACTCACTATATTTGATATATGTATCCCTAGATTCCCAAGCCATATTAGCGACTAACTGAAGTATATAGTGTTTTTTAGTGCCGGGTCTAAATTCATAATTATAGAAGTTTGGATCTGGCCCTAGATATACAGCTAAAATCAAATCGATCAGAGATATCTTTTTGCCGTTAATACCTTCAGAGGTAAATATCCCTCCTCCATATCTATATATCACCTTTCTGGCATCTCTCTTATATGGTCCTATCGAGCTAGCAATGGGTCTATCTAAAAAGACGATCTTTACATCTTCATCCTCCAATGCTTTAAATGCAGAATAATATTCTCCAAGAGTCATTATACTATTTGGTATAGAGTCGAGACCTTTTGAGATTGATCTATCATCTAATAAATTACTTGAATCAGTCAATCCATTTAAATCATCGAACCAGAAAGGTATGACTTTAAATATACTCATTGAATCAATCTTCTCAACATTGTTGAAGGAGAGGATTATATCCCCATCACTTGATATCTCAAATGGTAGGGAGTAGCTGGCCACTGCTATAAAGATTGTGACTATATCTAGACCGACCTTATAATCCATCGACCCATCTAATCCAACAGCTTTATACCTACCAGATCCAAAGAATTCAACCAATGACTTCCTAGCATAATCTTCATCTAAACTCTTGATAATGTAATTAACATCTGGTTCAAAACCCTTAACATCGTTAAACCTTTTGCCAAGGATCTCATTTAAATAGTTGACGCCGGCTTTAAGAGCCTCTAAATCCCACATTACAATAGAAATAACAACATATTATTATATTAATCAATTTAGAATGAGGGTCTACATTAAGGGTTAGATAATCTTCAAGTATTTAATTTATCCAGCGATCCACATATCTAACCATATTCTGGAGTACAGCTATCCTAGATGGGGGATATTCATCCATATATCTAAATCCTTTTAGACGTCTCAATATCTTCCTTGCATATCGTCTAATCTCTTCATGACTCATCATATTTGATTTTTTAAGTCTCTTAGTTGAGTATCCAAGGTGCATATAACTCTTTACCTCGATAAAATTTGGGTTTGCAATCTCTAAAAGCCCAACATATTCAGGGATATACTCATCCAATGCATTTACATCCTTAATCATAGTCATACGGATTACGGTTCTAGTATCTGCCTGAGAGAGTAGTTCTAAAGTCCTAATATATCTACTCCAAGCATCTTTATAGAGTGGTTTATCGACTCTATACATTACCTCCTCATTTGGTGCTGACATTGAGATATATAGCTGTGTAGGAAGGGCATCCTCATCCATCAACCTCTTAATCATATCTGGCTGTAGACCATTAGATACAATATATACACTTCTTGTAGAAGGGAGACTCTTTAAATACCTGACCAACTCTGGTAGCCTAGGATAGAGTGTAGGCTCCCCAGATAATGAAATCGCGTAATGTGTAGGCTCCTTAGACTCCTCAAGACGTCTAAAATCAACGTTTGGCATACCAGGATACCCACTCATAAGTCTTGAACGCTCCTTCATAAGACCCTCCATAATATCAATTGGGTCATCGACCTCCTCAAATGCCATATCGACCTTCTTCATAAACTCCATAGGACGCCAGCAGAAGATACATTTCATTGTACACATCATACCAGCAGGGCTAAATTCAACACATCTATGGCTATCTATGCCATAGAAAACCCTTTTATAACATACTCCTTGATTCTTAAGACTCTTTTTTGTCCAGTGACATATCTCCACAGTAGAATGGTTATATACTCCATAATGTGCATTTAGAAGTTGATTCACAATCCTCTCCGGTATCTTAATCACTTCTCTACTTGACATGCCATATATATTATATTGATATAAGTTAAAAAACTTTGGAGGGGGTTAAGATTCAATAGATCAATACTTTCTCTTAGAAAACTTTAAATCTCTATTAATATATTATCGATGTAAAAAGAGGTTTGTGGGGGATAATAGATTGCGAAAAGATGAAGAATTAAGGTATAAACCGGTTCCTCTGACGGACCTTCTATCACAACTCAAGAATCTATCACAGATCCTTATGAGCCTTGCATATTGCAGCATATTCTTTAATGATGATACTTTATATAAGGAGATGATGGAGCTAGACGATAAGATTGACTATCTAAAAAGCTTGATGATCATGCAGGCATCTCTAGCAATCAGGGGTGGAGAAGACGCTGAGAGGATGCTCTCCGTATTTGATATGGCTGCATCTGTAGATAAGATTAGTGAGGTAAGTCTTGATATAGCTAAATTGGCATATGAAAATCTATCTATTGATATAGGAGATTATCTCTTTATAAATAGCGCTACAAACTTTATCTATGTAATAGAAATTGATTTGAATAGCCCATTTAAAGGAAAGACTATAAGGGAGGCCTTCGACCTAGTTAAACAGATTTTCGATGTAGTAGCTGTCAAAAGAGAGAGAAGCTTTATAATATCACCTTCCGAGGACTATACTTTTGTATTAGGAGATAAAGTATATATAAAGGGGTTTACAGAGACTATAAGGAATATCCTCAAACTACATGGGATAGAGATCGATATCGGTGGTTTAAAGCTCAATAGAGAAATATTAGAGAATATTATTTACCTAAAAAATTTGAGTGAGTTCATGATAGATATTGCTTATGGAGCCTTATTTACATCGTCAAAAGAGTTAGCTAATGAACTCCTTTCCATGGAGGAGGCTGTAGATGAGATAACAGAACAACTTAAGATAGATGTGATGAAGGATAAGGATTTAATTGATACACAGAAACTTGCTCTAATAGAATTTATAAACTACTGTGAATACTTAGCTGATGCGGCAATAGACATGACATATAGCCTGAGGAAAGATGTAAAGCCACACCCAATAATTGAGAAGATACTTGAAGAAACTGATGAGAGATATGCAATACTCAAGATTGGCGGTGAATATGAGGATATGGATATTGTAGATCTAGGTGTAAAAGATTTTGGTATAGATGTATTGGCTCTAAAGAGGGAGGGATACTGGTATCTAAATCCCCCTATAAAAGGCTGGAAACTAAGGGAGGGGGATGAGATAATTATACAGTTTTATAGGGAAGCAGATAAAGAAGTTGAAAAGATATTGGGTAGGAAGAGGTGAACTACTCTCGCCTACACAAGTGGACTTAGCAGCAACAAAAAAGTTAAACTATTTCCTCACAACCTTCAATATAACCCCTTCAACCCCAACCACTACAACCTTCTCCCCAACACCTATATCTTGATCTGATATGGCACTCCATAAATCAGACTCTACAAGGACGATCCCCACCTTACCAGGTCCAACCTCCTGCTTAACAACACCCTCTTTACCAATCAATGCATCGATGTCTAGAGGGCTCTTACCCTTCATAACCACCTCTCTAATCTTATGTAGGTAGAAGCCTAGGAAGCCAACCACCAACACAATAATTATAATCCCTCCAATTACGAATAATCTATAGTTAAATGTCCATATAAACTGCTCTGCCCTATAAAGCATTAATATACCTATAACAGTTAATATTGCCCCCCCTACAGCTAACTCACCCTCTCCAATCCATGTCTCAGCTACAATAGCGGATATACCTATTATTAGAAGGATTAAAGCCGTTGCATCAGCACCTATATATCCAAGACCTAAGAAGGATAGTATAAGTAGGGCTATAGCTGCTATAAACCCGATAAATGTTGGGTTCATCAACTCTATAAGGATGAGGAGTGCCGCTATATTCAATAAGATACCAGCCAACAATGGATTTGAAAATATGGATAGAGCCTCACTCCTAATATCTTTACCCACATATTCTAGGGGTAGATCAGAGATATCCAATACATTAATCAACTCATCCATATCTGAAACTATCAAGTCAGCTATACCAATATCCACCGCCTCCCTAGCAGTATAATCCCTATTCTCCGTCACCATCGCTCTAGCCGCCTCAACATCCCTACCCCTCAACTCTGCTAGACTAGCCATCCACTCAGACATGGCATTCAATACCTTAGGATCTACATTACCTGCCAAGTCCCTAGGCTCTGCAGATCCTATAACAGAGCCTGGAGCCATAGCCAGTATATCAGCTGAAACACTTATATATGCACCTGCAGAGTATGCAAAGCCACCAGGTGGAATAAAAACGGTTACATTTGCTCCAGAATTTATTATAGTATATACAATATCCTGTGTAGGCTTTAGATAGCCTCCATTAGTCTTTAAAACTATAATTACATATTGACCCACATCTGTTCGGGTCAACACCCTAGCTACTAAATCGCTGTATCCCGCATCTATCGTTCCATCTATGGATAGGATTAACACCCTATCAGTCTGTGAGTAAACACTTGATATACTATATAGTTGAGCCGATGCTAATAAAAGTATAAATGCAATGCCTAGTCTAAAGCTTCTCATACCCTTCCTTCCCTATCACCTAATAAATTACTTATATCCTCTATTATTCTTGTAAACTCCATTGGAAGAATGATCTTGGTTGACTCACCCCTAGCCATCTCCTTAAGAGTATCTAGGTATTGGAGAGCCATCGTATTACTATCAAGATTTCTAGCTACCGCCAATATCTTATCTAAAGCCAATGCATAACCCTCAGCCCTCAATATTAACGAACGTTTCTCACCCTCAGCCTTTAATATAGCACTCTGCTTCTCACCCTCAGCAACCAATATAGCACTCTCCTTCCTCCCTTCAGCCTCAGTAACCATCGCCCTCCTATTACGTTCAGCACTCATCTGTCTAATCATAGCATCCTGCACATCTTTTGGAGGCATTATCTCTCTGATCTCTACACTAGTTATTTTAACACCCCACCTACCCGTGACTTCATCAAGTTTAACCCTTAATATATTATTTATCTGCTCCCTCCTAGCCAATACAGAATCTAAATCAATATCACCGATAACCGCTCTAAGTGTTGTGGTAGCTATACCCATTGCAGCACCTTTAAAATCACGTATATTCAGGACGCTACCTAGGGGATCAATAACCTTAAAATATATAAGAAAGTCAATGTCTACAGGGGCGTTATCCCTAGTGATACATGTCTGCCGTGACACCTCTATATACTGCTCCCTCAGATCAACCTTCACAGGCCTATCTATGAAGGGGATAAGGAATATGATACCTGGACCCTTCACATCTATTACCCTACCAAGTCTAAACACGACTAGACGTTCATACTCCCTAACAACCCTTATAGATGCATTCAAAAGTAATATAAGTACAATTACGATGACAAGGGCTAAAATAAGACTGCCTAAATCTATGACCACCTGTAAAATAAAATCTTTAAGAACCATCATACTAATAAGATATTGTAATATCTATCAAATATACCTTGATATATTTATTGTCTTTTTAATTAAATGTATATCAAGATTTTTATTAATCATGTAAATATATTAGTAACACAGATATCTATACCTAACTAAAATATATTATTTATGTCTAGGTGAATATAATGTGATTAAATCTATCTATAGCCTCTATTATTTATATGGAGAGAGGGGAGGCCACCCACTACAATATATTTAAATTAGCTCAGAAACTTGAGATGGAGGGTAAAGAGGTTATTCATTTCGAGGTGGGAGACCCATATATAGATATTGATGAAGAGATAAATGAAGAGCTATGTAGAAGGGCTAAGATGGGGTATACACATTATAGCTCTCCATATGGAATAGATGAGTTTAGAGTCGCCGTCTCAGACTATCTAAAAAATACATTGGGGATAGATATAAATACCGATAATATTTTGGTGACCCCCGGATCAAAATCTGGATTAGAAATGTTTATAGAGGTGGTGAGTAAAGAAGTTGAAGACGTTGTTATACTCTACCCCACATGGGGTACATATGAATGGCTCCTCAAATACCATGGAATAAGATTTAAAGCTATAAAGACACAATATAAGAACTACTGGAGACCATCTGAAGATGACCTTACCCAGATAGAGAACATGGATTTCCAGATGATGATATTACTAAATCCATCAAATCCAACCGGGTTAAAACTAGATAATGACTTAATGGATAAACTGGTTGATATAGCCATGTATAAAGACGCTATAATAGTAAGTGATGAAGTCTATTACCAGACGATATATGACGAGAACTACATAGAAAAGTATCCCTCCATACTAAAATATGAATATGAATATGGAGTTGCACTACATAGTCTATCAAAGAGCCATGCAATGACAGGATATAGACTTGGCTGGATAACCGCTAAAAAGGAGTGGATAGATAAGATGGTGAAGATCATACAGCATAGCTATACAAATATACCGGTCTTCATCCAATACGCCGGTATAAAGGCAATTAAAAATCTAGAGATACCTAAGAGGCTGAGAACTATATATAGGGATAGAACTCTATATATGGCTGAAAAGCTGGAGAAACTGGGGTTCAGATTTCATAGACCTGATGCTACATTCTATATCTTTGCCGAGGTGCCAGATTATATAACTGATACCTCAGAGTTTATTATCAGGCTCTTAAGAGATGAATTAGTTGCATTAGCACCGGGAAATTCATTCGGTGGATATGATAGATTCATAAGATTCTCGGCAGTATATCCAAAGGATAAGATAGATGTTGGGATAGATCGTCTAGCAAATTTCCTTATGAAATGGACAAAATAGGTTGACCAAAAATTTTATATAGCTTCAAAAAGAAGAATAATATTTAACGATAACATTATGGTGATAAAGGTGATGCCACGCCAATATCTCTAACCCGGGATGAAGCCATAGTCCTCCGTTCAATCCTACTCAACACCCTAAATAATAAACAGTTGATCCTACTTAGGGAGATAGCAAAGGGGAGAAAAGCAACTCTAACAGGGATAATCAGGAGGATTTCAGGTGAATATGGAATTCCGTTATCAACACTAAAATTTAACTCTTCAAAACTGATTAAATTAGGGATTATTGAAAGATATGGAGTTAATGGTAGAGGAGGAGTAAGACTGTAGAAACATTGGATAAAGATGTAGATATGTATGGAGGCCCATCATATAAACTGTATAACGAGTATTATAGAAAGATATTAGATGATGGTGAGGAGTTTATCAACTATATATTTATGCATCCAAGTGGGTATGAAA
>DQVL01000160.1 GCA_015661745.1 Thermoprotei archaeon
CATTTATATCAACAATTGTAATCTCCATATATATACCGGCTACAAGGGGATTCTTCAATATAGGTGAATTTGGAGTATATATAGCGGCTTTGACGGGGGGACCCATCGTTGGATTGATTGCAGGAGGTTTTGGCTCAGCATTGGCGGATATATTTCTTGGATACGAGTATTACGCACCTATAACACTTATTGTTAAGGGATTAGAGGGTTTAATAGTTGGATATCTAGCCTCTAAACTCGTTAGGATAAGGTTTAACAGGTGGATGGGGATAACGGCATCATTGGCTGTAGCAGCCTTAGCAATAACAATAGGTAGTGCATACTACATCGGTGAGGCCGAAGTCACAATATTAAATATTAGCTATGTAATATCCCTCTCCACAATAATATGGTTGGTAGTAGGTATTGTTATGTTAAGTGTCACCTTCTACTCTACAATGAAGAAACCTAGTATGACAGCATATATAGTTGCAATGTTTATTGGGGGGACGGAGATGATACTTGGATACTTCACTGCACAATACATCATATTTGGAGCAGCCGCATTTGTAGAGCTCTTTTATAACCTATTCCAAGTAATTATAGGTATGGCACTAGCTATAACAGTTATATCATATATCGAGTAGGCAATCCAATAACCAATTTAATACATATAATTCCTACTCAAATACATTAGATATCCTAATTAGATCAAAACCATAAGGATATTTACATCCTATTTCTCACGTTATGTATATATTTTGAGCGTAGCTTAACAATCATAGATGGTATATCGATATCTACTGGGCATGCCTCCACACATCTACCATCCAATAAACATGTATATAGGGATGGAGCCAAATTCTCAAGACCATATATAAATGAAGTGATTATAACCCCAATACCCGATGGATAGGCTGGACCCCCAAACACCCCACCAACCAACTGGTAGATAGTACATTTATACATGCATGCACCACATTTTATACATAATGCTGCTTCATAGAAATCCTTGTCTAAAAGTATATTCCTCCTCCCATTATCCAATATCACTAAATTGATATTCTTACCCCTCTCAATAAGAGATTTATAGTATATAATATCGTAATATCCTGCAACTCTATAGCCAGCGTATCTACTGGTTACAAGAGCTATCTTAATAGCTTCTTTCACTGTAGGAACCAATTTAAAGACATCAGTAAGAATAACGAGGTTATCAGGTGTATTATACGTCAACGTAATATTTCCCTCATTATGTATAAGTAGTGATGCAGGCTCTTCAACACCGACCGAGTTACTACCTATGACTCCATAGTCAGACTCAAAATATTTCCGTCTTATGAAACTACTGAAAAACCTGACTAACCCATCTATGTCGTCTGGATCAAAGTCTCTCTTAAATACCTGGCTAAATAGCTTTGCAACCCGCTCTTTACTATAATGTATAGATGGGGTAACTATATGCATAGGCTTATCTCTAGCCAGTTGAATTATAAACTCACCTAAATCAGTCTCCCAAACCTCGTAACCCATATCCTCCAGATACTGTCTAAGCCCGATCTCTTCACTCACCATACTCTTACTCTTTACTATAGACCCATCCTTACCCAGAATATCAGATATATATTTTAATGCTTCATCACCATCATGAGCTAAATAAAACCCGATACCCAATGATTTACATCTTGATTCTAGCTTATCCAACAAATACATGTTTTGAGAGAGACTCTCCTCTCTAATCCTCCTAACCTCCTTCGCCAAATTTATGGTTTCGGGATACTCCATAATAATATTTTTTATATCCTCTTCATAGTGGGATACCGTCCTCTCTATGCCTAATCTAGCTGTTTCATCCCCTATAAACCTTGTCAAACCCCTTACATATTCCTCCCAAGCCATTACTTAATACCTCCATATACAATATCTATTATGTCCACAACATCAGTCTCAGATTCAGATATTGATAATAGACTTGAGTAACATATTGGGCAACTCACCACTATCTTATCCGCACCTGTCGAGATTAGATCTTGATATCGGTATTCAGCGACTTTCCTAGCGAGCATCGAGAAGTATGTCTCTATCGGGCCGCCGCAACACATAGAGTTTTCACGGCTCTTCCTAGATTCAAGGGTATCTACTCCAAGTATCGATAGTATCTCTCTAGGTTCATCAATAATCTTTCTATATCTAGATTTAGAGTAGTGACATGGGTCATGATATACATATTTTAATCTCTCAATATTTTCACTTGGCTTGAGCCGGCCATCCCTTAAACCCTCGACAATAAGATCTATAATATTCACAATCTCTAGATTATAATCCTCAATATACTTTGGATATATATATTTAAGGAATTCAAAGGTATGTGGATCTATAGTTATAATCTTTTTAACACCTGATTCCATAAAGACGTTGTATACCCTCCTTATATATCCAATGAATTCCTCATGGAAACCTAGTTCATAGAGTAGTACGCCTACATATGGCTCATTAGATAGGCATCCAACCTCTAAACCCATTTTATCAAGTATATATAGAGCCTTAGAAGGGATATCATATATTTTACCACTTTTCTTCATTAAAAACCGTCTATATAAAGGTCTTAGATGCATAAATGAACGGGCTAGGCTTGGAACAACTTTCTTATCGGGTCTCGATGTTACTAACTCTAGTAGACCACCCCTAGAATATACGATCTCCATAGTCGTATAGAGGCATCCTGTATAGAGAATCGTCTCTCTAACCTCCCGTTCACACCATGAGCCACAATCCCGATTGGATAGACCTAGGGGATGCATATATTTAAGGATGTTTTCCTTAACAATCTTTATAGTCTCAGGAATTCTATATTCCTTACTCATTAACTATAATAGATTATGGACCTACTATAGAAAAGATGTATATTTGGATTTATACTGTTTAATCCAAGATATAACTATATCCATGGAATCTATTTATGAAACGGTCTAATGTATATCCCCTACTCCTTAGACACATCTCAGAATCAAAATATTTTAGTGTGGAGTAGCTCATAAATATATCTACAGGATCCAATGTATCTCTAACTAGATATATATAAATATCTTTAGGTCCATGGGCACCATATACAATCTTCTTCTCTATATCGCCCGTCCTACTAGGTGCACTAACAACCCTTATCAAAAAACTGTTACCAAATAATCTATTCAGATTATATATCAATTCAAATGAATCGATAAATTTATGTGTTAATCTATGTATAGACGATACTATATAGAGCTGCTCTGGATAACTAGTTACATTAGTTAAACAGCTATCCTCAAGGAATATGAGTGATCCAATATCGACTGCTATTAAATCTACGTATGATATACAGAACCTAATTTTATACCAATCTATATCATCTACCGATGTAACTGGGACCCCACCTATTTTTGAGCCTACAATCGATGATTCAAACCTATCTAGATAGTATATCTCACCATCTAATCTATTGGATAATATACTGGCAACCCCATCAAAATCATTATATATATAAACTTTAAATCCATTCCTATCTAATTTGGAA
>DQVL01000014.1 GCA_015661745.1 Thermoprotei archaeon
GATTTGGAGTCAGACGCTATTCTAATCCAATTCTCAAGCATACTATATAATTGATTCAGATTCCTCCATCCACCCTCAGAAATGCCGTAATGGGCATAATATATTATGGATGGTCTATAATCCATCATCTTTCTAAGGCTCGACATATAAAGATCCAGCTTACATGGATATATAGTTGTTGGAATAATATAATCGATTTGGCTAATAAATATCCCGGCAGAGTCACCTACAAACAATCCATTTGAATCACTATGGTATATCGATATATGATGGCTTGCATGTCCAGGGGTATATATAGTGATTAGATCCTCTCTAGGTGGTATAGCCCCTCCATCGGAGACGGGAATCAAATACTTTTCATCAACTGGTTTAGGCTCGCCATACATCTCTGCAAATACATCTAGGGTAGCCTTAGCAGATGTCCATAGCTTAGATGGATCCGCTACATGTTTAACAGCTCTAGGATGGAGGTATATGGATCCTTTAAACTTCTCATGAACATATCCTAAGCCACTTACATGATCAATATGGATATGTGTTATCACATAATCCAACTCACTAAAGTCTCTCCCCGATAAGCTTCTAATCAATTTTTCTGAGGATGATTTAACTCCAGAATCTATTAGAACATCACGTTCTCCATACACCAAATATGTAGCTAGGAAGGGGATGTCAAGCCATTTAGGTGTTGCATCTATCAATTCAACACCATATGACATAATAATAATATCTACCGATAACCCCAATATAACCTGAAATCCTAACTAAATAGATTCCTAACTAGATTATATATGAGGGACGACGCCAAAACAAATGGTATAATTATAAGGGGCTCTGTATTATAGCCTCATCTAGCATACCGTTCATCATTGGTCAGTCGATGCAGACCCAATCATCGGCAATAATATATTATAATGATATAGGCTTATGAATCAATTGGTCAATAGATAAATTACTATGGTGAATGTGATGACTCAAGACATCAACATCACTACCATCTATCCATCGATTATATATTATCACTCCGTTTAATTCATGGATCAACATATTATTATATGGTGATTCAAGATGGAGATCACCTATGAGAAGGGAAACCTAATAGATTTGATAGAGAAGCTGGATAACGACTTGAATAATATACATGATATTTCTAGACTGGGTAGGATACCAGAGCCAAGGCCGGGTATGAGATATAGGGAGATCCTACTGGGTATGTTTAGAGAGAGTGGGTTTATATCAGCAACAGTATTCATAGATTTTAAGAATGGTATTAGGAGGGTATATACATTTATGGGGAAGGTTATCCCAAGGGGGGATATAAATAACTTGTTTGAGATGCCTATTTATACAGAAGGCTATTACATCGATAAAAAAGGTGATGAGATCATAAATATGGTAATTTATAACCCATATACCTTTAAAAATTCATATGAACTCTTCAAGATGATCAGTGAGTTTGGAGAAAGATATAGACTTACTGATTATGAGGTATATGTGGATAGGATGATTGAATATATGAAGATCGAAGACCTACTTAGTGGTGATGTAGGCGGCTAAAAATAGATATATTATCTATTCAACATCTAGAGTAGTATATAATATTCATATTTAAATCATATTTGATTAGATATATTTAGATATATCGAGAATGTTTAACACAAAATTGAAGAAGATAATACTCCATATCTTGAGGGATAAGGGAGGGCTCCATGCATATGGCATTATAAAAGCCTTCAACGAATATACATTAGGATATTATAAACCTAGTACAGGCGCATTATACCCTGCATTAAAGAGTCTCGTGGAGGAGGGGATGGTTGAGGAGGCATTGGTAGACGGTAGGAAGATATATAGATTGACTGATAAAGGTCGGATCGCTATAAGCCTTGATACCCCCCTCCAAGAACATATTAAGAGGGTGATAGCTAAGGATGCCCCATATAGAGAGCTATGGAATATAGGGAAGACCATATTCTCCAACTGGGACAAACTAGATAATTCTAGGAGGGAGAAGGTTAAGATGCTAGTTAATGAATTTGAGATACGTATAAGGGAGGTGATAGAGGGTGGGTAGGAAGAAAGTTATTGAGGTATTGAATCTAACGAAGAAATTTGGTGATTTTACAGCTGTTGATAACGTAAGATTCGATGTATATGAGGGAGAGATATTCGGCTTCCTAGGTCCGAATGGAGCTGGTAAGACAACGACTATAAATATGTTGATAACCCTGTTGAAACCCACTTCTGGGGAGGCGTATGTAGCTGGATATAATGTGGTTAAGGAGCCATATAGAGTTAGGAGGATGATCGGCGTTGTATTTCAGGATCCAACTATAGATAGGTATTTAACTGGATACGAGAATATGTATATCCATGGACTTATATATGGCCTTCCAAGGGAGAAGATTCGAAATAGGATTGATGAACTCCTCAAATTTGTAGACTTGTATGAGTTTAGGGATAAACCGGTCAAGACATATAGTGGTGGGATGATTAGGAGGCTTGAGATTGCAAGGTCACTCCTACATATACCAAAAATTTTATTTCTGGATGAACCGACTCTAGGTCTTGATCCACAGACCAGGGCGAAGATATGGGAGTATATAGAGAGGTTGAGATATGAACATAATGTAACTATATTCATGACTACACATTATATGGATGAGGCGGAGAAACTATGTGATAGAATCGCTATTATAGACCATGGAAGGATTATAGCATTGGATACACCTGAAAACCTGATTAAGATGGTTGGTGATGAAGTGGTCTATGTCAGGATAGATGGGCAACCCATAGACATCGATAAACTTAGAGGTATAAACAGTTATATAAAGGATGTAGAGATCAGGTCTAATCAGATAATCTTCTCGGTATCAAACTCTTCAAAGGCTATACCAACCATATTGGAGCATCTCGTCGGGTTGGGAGTTGATGTTCAAGAGGTTAAATATCATAAGCCTGATATGGGAGATGTATTTCTAAAGCTCACCGGCCGGGATCTAAGGGATGATGAGGGGAGTTGGAAGGATATGGTTAGAACTGTATTGAGGAGGTGGAGATAGGGTGGAGGGAGTAGGATTTACAAAGGCTCTATATGCAATGATATATAGGGAGGTGATAAGATATAGAAGGGCATATTCAAGGATGTTGGGAAGTGTATTGAACCCGATTATATGGCTTATATTCTTTGGGATAGGTTGGGCAAGCCTCTTTAGAGATAATATTTTTAGGCAGATATTCCTTGGACTAGACTATATTACCTTCTTGGCTCCAGGAATAGTTATGATGGCTATATTCTCAGCAAGTTTCCTAGGAGGTGTATCAATGTTATGGGATAGAGAATTTGGCTTCCTTAAAGAGATATTGGTTGCACCATCTAGTAGGTCGGCATCCCTAATAGGAAAATCTATTGGGATAGCCTTCACAGCTCTAGTACAGGGTATACTTATATTAATGGTTACACTTCCACTAACCAATAATGTAAATCTATATGGTATACTGCCAGCTATTATAGTCTCATATATAGTATCACTAGGCTTTACAAGTCTTGGAATGGCGATAGCCTCTAGAATGAATAGTATGGAGGGTTTCCACTTAATAGTATCTGTTGTAATGATGCCTATAATATTCTTAAGCGGTGCATTCTACCCAATAAATGGACTCCCAGATTGGATGACCATACTTATATATGGAAATCCATTGACATATGGAGTCGACCTAGTCAGATATTTATTAACTGGTGTCTATGCAGTAGATCCGATGTTGAGCCTAATAGGAACAATATTATTCACAACAGTCTTCACGGCATTATCTGCATATCTATTTGAGAAGACTACTATATAACCATTATTTCCAAGCCTCGATCTTCTGACCACCCTCCCACATCCCCTCAGGGATATACCAATCTTTAAAGCCTCTAAAACCCACCTCATAAAGTAATCTCCCTATAAACGTGGCTTCAACATCCCTCCCCTGCTCCAACTCCTTCGTAAGACTTGCATCATGAAAATATTCTATATATAGTGATTCATCCTTCTCTAGGATGCATGAAAATAGATGTAGAAACTTCTTAAACAGGTTAACATTATTCTTTAATTCACTCCATAACTCGGTAAAACTATATAATTCTATCCATGGTTTATAATATCCTCTCCCCCTGAAGACTTTCATCATACATAGCAAATTACCATCGAGATATACAATATAGTTACTCTCCTCCTTGAAACGCCCTCTACCCACAAACTTAAACTCTATTACATGACCTAGATATACTAGTCTATCAGGTATTTTACGCATATCCATCATAGAATAGATATTATAGACTTTAAATCTGGGGTATTAGATATTGTGTCAATGGATAATGTATATATACTGTAGAATTTCAATATCTATATCACTATAAACATTTTATATGACATACAACTTCCTTGTCCTAGGATCTGGTCTACAGGGTTCTTCAGCCGCATCAATCTTAGCAGGGACAGACCTATCAAACAAGATATATCTACTCGATATAGACCGTAGAATGCTTGAGAAAGTATCTAGGAAGATAGATAGTGAGAAGCTCATACCGTTACATGGTGATATAACCAAGGTTGATATACCAAAGGATATTGATATAACATTGAATTTCCTCCCACCAATATATAATGATATAGCTTTAAACCTATCCCTTAAACTTGGATCTATATATGTAGATACAGCATCAGGACCCGATATAGATTTAAACCCTATAGATACGAATGTACTCAAAGTCTACAAATATGTAGATAGGTTTAGGGA
>DQVL01000021.1 GCA_015661745.1 Thermoprotei archaeon
ATCTGAATCCACTACAGAGAAGTGGGCTGTACTCTCAGAGTCAACTATGAAAGTCTTGAATTTATCCAATCCTAGAGATGGATCTTGTAGGAAGGCCCTTGCATCCTGTTTCCACTTTATATAGTGGAGAGTTTCATGTAAATCCTTTGCTTTACATAGGCCTTTATAAAGTTCAATGACTAACCTCCCTGAACCTGGAGGGGGGAAGGTATATATCTCTATGTCTTCCATAATTGTATACTTGATTGGCTCCCTCCAGATAGGCTTATAGCTCCTTAGGTCTCTCTCAGATATAAATCCTCCGCCCTCAACAATATTCCTAACCAGGATATCAGCTGCATAGCCATTATATAATATTTCGAACCCTTCTCGAGCTATCCCCCTCAAAAGCTCTATATATCGATCTAAATTAATTTTTACACCTGGTTTAGGTGGGACACCATTACATAAAAATTTTTTTCTGGAGTAGTTGTGACTAAGAACCTTCTTATAGGAGTCCTTAAATATGGATAGTGAATGGCTTAGGAGCTTTGAGACTGTGATTCCTTTCTCCAGTTGGTTAACGACCTTCTTAATTATATAATCTAAACCTAGTACTCCATATTCTTTATGGAGGGTTTCAAGCCCTCTACCCATACCCGGTGTTGCAACTGCCTTATAACCCATTGAAATATCATCTGTATTTAAGGTGTATCCATCAATTTTTTGTGGGGCTGTCTCTCTGAAGTCTAGGGCTCTCACCCTACCATTAAAATATATTAGTGTGAAGCCACCTCCCCCCAAGCCGGTCCATCCCGGTTCATAAGCCTCTAGAGATAACTGTGTAGCTATATATGCATCTACAGCGTTTCCTCCTTCCTTAAGTATCTCTACTCCAATCGATGAAGCCTTAGGATTTATTGAGACTACCCCCATCCTACCGATTGATTTGCAGTAGTCCATAGGCAGAACCTAGCCTTTCTACGAATAACTTATATAACACTATATACCACTTCACCATCCACTACAGTCATTAACACCCTCACATTCTTAATCTCCTTCTCATCTATCTGATATAGATCCTTATCCAATATAACCATATCCATATAATAGTTCTTATCTAGCCTACCAATCCTGTCTTCATCATATGATAGCTTGGCTGCATCCTCAGTATAGATTTTAATTGCATCTCTAATCCCAATCTTCTCCTCTCTTGTAGCTATACCAAGTGGGTTCCCCTCATATACACCCCTAGTTACAGCTGAATACATACCATATATTGGATCCGGGATCTCAACAGGTGCATCGCTACCGGCACCCATCAATACCCCCTTATCCCTAAGTGTCTTAAGTGGATATGCATACCTCGCTCTCTCAATCCCAACTCTATCTACAGTCCATGTATCCGATGTTATGAATTGGGGTTGGACAGAGGCTATAATATTGTTTCTCGCCATATCATCAATTATATCTTCATCAAGTATTGAAGCATGTTCAACCCTATCTCTTCTCCCATTAAATCCATGTTTACTATACATCTCCTTATAGATATCAACTATATTCTTTATGGCTTTATCCCCGATACCGTGTATAGCGAGTTGGAAGCCTTTATCGAATGCCCTCCTAACTATATCCCTTAGTTTTTCATATGGAATTATTAGGACCCCCTTATTCCCAGGGTCATCGCTATAGTCATCATTTAAGGCTGCAGTCCTACCACCTAGTGATCCATCTGTAATTATTTTTATACCCATGAACCTAAGTATGTCATCACCTTCACCAAACTTTAATCCTCTCTCCTCAATCCAATCCATATATATATAATCAAAGTATACCCTAACCCTGATTTTGAGGTTTCCCTCATTCCTTAGTCTCTCAAGCACTATCCATTCTTCAGGCTCCGCAGATACTAGATGGGTATATGTTATCCCCCTCCTATGTAGTTCCTTAACCGCATTTATAGCTGCTTCTCTATAGTCCTCTATAGATGGTTTAGGGATTATATCCTTCACTAGATTTAAGGCGGTCTCACGTAGAATACCAGTTGGCACCCCCTCCTCATCTCTATCTATAACTCCCCCCTCGGGATCAGGGGTATACCTATCTATACCAGCCAGTTCTAATGCCTTTGAATTTGCCACAGCTATATGTCCACATACACGCCTCAGGAATATAGGTTTATCCCTTGATACTTCATCTAAATCATATCTTGTTGGATATCTCTTCTCATAAAATTTGTCTTGATCCCATCCTCTACCTAGGATCCAACCATGGAAGTCCCTATCGAGTCTATCAATAACCCGTTTCTTCAACTCCTGAATAGATTTTACCCCCCTGAGATCTATCCATAAAAGGCTTAAACCATATTTAATAAGGTGTATATGACAGTCTGATAAACCTGGATATCCATATCCACCTTTCAGATCAACTTTCTCCATATCTCCATATACTTTAGGTTCTCCAGAGCCATAGTCGATAACCTTGCCATCTTCAGATAGGATCCAGTTAACGACTCTATCTCCCTTGTAATCCAGATATATCCAACCATTGTAGAAGAGTCTCTTCATAACATCTCATTAATAATATTGTTGTCTACGGTATTATATGGAGATGAAAATGTTATATTGATATATCAAGTATGATATAGATATATGGTGAGTCTAAACTCTATACAGGGTTTTCTAAGAATTGGAGGAGATAAATTATTGTTGGATGGTGTCGACATTATTGGATTAGCTGGTGAAACCCCCACCCCCTTCTACATCTATTCCAAGTCGGTGGTAAAGAAAAATATTGAAAATCTAAAATCTATTTTAAGTGGGGTTGAAGGCGAATATAAAATATTCTATGCAATGAAGGCTTTCTCAGATTCTAGGATATTAAAGATAGTTAGAAATCTTGGATTAGGTGTAGAGGTTGTCTCGATAGGTGAGTTGAG
>DQVL01000083.1 GCA_015661745.1 Thermoprotei archaeon
AAATTTTTTCAGTCGTAATATTTTATCTAGGATGATTTTAAGGATGTGTCTTCTAGTGATTAAGCCTACTACTTTGTCATCTTCATCAATGATTGGAACTATTTTTTGTCGTCCCTCTGCTAGGAGTTCTGACGCCTCATATATATGGCTGTCACGTCCCAACGTTTTTATATCTTTCTTTAATATGTCAATTACACTTAATCTTTCGATATATCTATTCCATTCCCTAGTTGGATGAAGTTTTCTTATTTGGAATAGAGTCTTAGCTAGGTCTAAGGCTGTTATTACACCTAGATACTTACCATTTGAGTGTACAATCAAAGTGTTATACTCACCAAGCCTCATTTTATTTTCAACATTTTTAAGACTGTTGAACGGCTCTACTTTTCCCTTCACCTCTCTCATAATGTTCTCGGCCTTCAACCTTAATCTCTCTATATATGGCAGATATGTTTTTATTATATCCTTTTTTGTTAATAACCCATAAATCGTGTTATCGTCATCTACTAATGGTATACTACTATATCCTTTTATCATAAACATGTTTATTGCTGTTTTTAGATCAGCGGATGGGATTAGGGTATCAACTGGATATGTAGATACGCTAGAGAGTGGTAGATTATATGGTTGATACTTCTCTCTTTTTATCATTGATAGTTTGAAAAAGATGTCCCATTCTGTGGCAATTCCATATAAATCGCCACTATTTTTCAGTACAATAACTCTATCTACTCTTAATTTATACAAAGTATCTAATACATGCTTTATTCTCTCATCTTTCCTAATTTTTGGATAATTTGGATCTACGATGTCAAGTAGTTTCATCAATTCTCACCAACTCCTCAAGAATATTGTATTTGTAAATCATCCCAATAAGTTCCTCATTTTTGTTTACAATGGGGAGATGTCCAATGTCATTTTCAACTATTTTAGCTAATGCATCACTGGATGGTGTATCATTAAATTCAAATATTACTGGATTTGACATTATAGTGTCTATAGTTAATTTAACATCTTTATCGGGTTTTATCTCTAAGATTTTTGAAGCTATTTCTTCATATGAATATACGTAGTCTGTGTTTGTAACTATTCCTACGGGTCTATTTTCTATACTTGTAATTATGGCGGAGTCGAGTCCCACTTCATAATACTTATTAAATGTTGAGACTAAAGATTGGTTTGGAGGAACTTTAACTAAATGTTTTTGCATAATCATTTCAATCGGCTTATTATTGAATTCATCTTCCCATAAGAGGTATAAACCTATCATGTCTTCTGGAGTTACTTCATAGTATTTGTTATCTAGTTTAAACAACATTGAATCCTTATTTGTCAATATATATCTGATTGCATCTTTAATATTGTCATATGGTTTAAATATGACAAGCCCCTCGCATAGGATATTAATGTCTCCAATTGCCAATTTGTTAATTACTATATTCAATTCCCATATATTTTCTATGAGGAATTTAGCCAGGTTTTTTATACTGATAAATCCAAGTATTCCATCTCCTCCTTTAATTAGAGTGGTAGAGACGTTATATTTAACCATCTGTTTCAGTAGCGTTGATAGAGATTGGGTTTCTTCCAATACAGGGATTCTTCTTTTTACATATATATCTTCTATGGTTATTTCATCTAGCAGTTTCATCGATAAGTATATAGCGATTACTTTAGTTAAAATATTATTCGGTTGATTTCTATAAACATATTTAATATAATGTGTGGACTATTAATGTGAAATGGTGGCTATATGTCAATAAAGGTTTTATCGATACGATTATCTACATTTATGGATTTGGTGAGACTAATTGCAGATATTAGGAAGGACAGGTCAGTATTTATATCGTATAAGGATTTTGATGGCTATATCGTAGGTTTTTATCTTCCTCCTCAGGTGAAAAATACTCATGGCATTTTTGTGTATGCCGTTGTTGATAAACAGCCAAATATAATAGCTTATTCTCCTAATGATGGCGGTGTAGAGGTATTTAAGGAGGAGTATGTTGAATCTCCTCTCTATGTTAATATATTCACATCTAGATTGGAAAAGCCTCCCCATGAAACTGTGGAATTGGAGGATGTAAATATTGTAAAGGTTGATATTAGCGATATAAAATCTCTAGTACATATTGCTTATTCAACATCTTTTGAACACCTAGTTATTCCATTCGCATGGTATCTTGAGGATGAAAAAGTATTTCTGATTAATGTGGAGGTGCCTTCGTCGGGTGATGATGATGACACTCTTCTTATATTTAGGTATAGGTGTACAGACATTGATGTAGATAAACCTTATATAGCTTATAATCCTAAGGATGATAAGGTTGGCTTTTATGACGCACCAAAAGATATATCGAAAAAGTATATTTTAATAGTAAAAGTAAGAAAATTTTTTAAGATTTGATTGCATATACAATTGAATGTTCTTTTTCATATGGCTCTAGATCCACCACTTTTATAACATTATAACCTCTACTAATAATATACTCAACTTCCTTACGATAAATTTCTTTAACGGGAAGAACGGCGTCAATACTCCTTGCTTTAATTGCTATTAAAAGTTTTCCTCCTCTTTTTAGGAATATGTCGGAGTTGTCTAAAGCAATCTTGGTCTGATCAGGCTGTGCAACGTCACAGTATAATATATCGATATCTCTATCAACAATATCTAAATATTCTTCAGGTAATCTTGCATCGTAAAATAGGGGTATAACATTATTCCTATATTTGACGAGTCTGTTTATAAATTCCATCATGACTCTTGGAGCTATTTCAACAGCATAGATGTAACCTTCTTTGTAAAGTATATCTGATAAGTGGCTAATAGTTGTTCCTGTAGAGGCTCCAAGATAGAGAATCTTCTTTATTCCTCTAAGAATTTCAATATCCAACCCCTTTAATATTGCTGCCGATAACTTACTTTTAAATGGGTTCCATACCCTATATTCTACTCCATTTATGGTTTTAACTTCCTCTTTATAAAATGTTATTCCAGGCGTTATATTGGTTGTTGCTAATCTATCATCATCCATCCATACAAGTCTATCTATAACTGTTCTTCTTATCAGTTTTATTCACCCCCTGCTTTTTCTACGTCTTCTCTTCTTTTTTCTTAAAGAAACCTTCTTTTTAGCTGTTATATTAGGCGCTTCTCTCCTAAGTTCTTCGACTCTATTTGAAACTTCACTCAATAGTTTATCGCCAACGAACTCTCCTCCAAACGCGTCAACACGGGCTGCTATTGCTATCTTACCAGCTAATAAACGGGCGATACGTCCTCTTATAACTTTGGGGGATTGGTTTATAAATGGATGTTGAAATATTACGCCATGTTTTGGTGGTCTACCCCCTCTTCTAAGTGCTAAGAAAAGCGATTTCTCTGCACCTAAAAGTTGTATCGTACTAGAGGGTAGGGTTGCTAGCTTTCTTATTCCCCCAGCTTTCGCTATTAACCTTGCAGCCAGCTTATGACCAATAAGCCTAGATATGTTGGGCGCCTCCTCCTCAAGGAGATTTTTTAAGTATTTATCCAACTCCTCCCTTAAATCAATTAGATTTAAAATTTGTATTGCATGAGATCTTATTATTTCTAGGTCTTCCCTGGAAAGCATTCCGCCAGTTGATTTTTTTGAGGCATCAGATATTTTCTTTGCCCGATCTTCTGGGTATCCTCTCTCTATAAGTGTTTCCTCAATATATTCCTCTCTAACCAGTATATCCCTAATTAGAGATGCATATCTATCTATTTTTTTCACAAAGTCCTTTAATTCTGGGAAATATACTCCATACCATTCCCTGAGTCTCTCATATAAAATGTTTATCATCTCAGTATATTCATCATAGGCGTTTATTGCATGGGTAATAAGAAGATCCTTATTTGTCATCTCATCTCTTAACTTTTCATTTGAGTAGCTGGTGAGTGTCTCAGCCAGGAAATTTATGGCTTCTTCTTCATTAAACCCATCATCTTGAAGAAGTTTTATGATATCCACAATCTTCTCTCTTTTGAATGATATATTGTACCCATATTTTGATAGGACATTAGAAAGGATTTGGTTATTTGTTTCTAACATTGTTTTATTTAATGAAGATAAATATGTGTTTATAGTTTCTTTATCCCCCTTTTCCAATAGATATTTTATTTTACCTAGTTTCTCAGGGTCTCTAGAATATAGTTTTAAAATATATTTCCCATCTTTCTTCTCTATAATTCCTATTGTAGTGACTATAATAGACATGTCCTACCTCTCCTCCATTATTCCCCACTTATCTTTGAAATTAACTTAATAATGATATTTTTAATCTTACCTTTTAAAGGTAGTTCCTCCTCCAATATTCTAATATCTTTTTTGGAGATTATCTTTAACATTCTCAGATATATTAAGTAAATTAATAGGGAGGATATTATGTAGACTGGTAACAGGGATATTCTAAATGTGTATATCCATAAAATCCATAGTGAGATTCCAAGAAGTATGTTTGCAATTAATGTTTTTAAAATATCATGTAGTTGATATGGTACTATATCAACCCTCTTCTTTAAAAAATATATTCCTATAGCTAGAGATGTTATATATAGAAAAGCCTTTCCAAATCCAGCAGATAGAAAGCCTATATATGAATATAGTCCTAATAAAATTAGGATGTCAACAAATAAACCTATTAACTGACTTATCATGGCTTCTCTAGAATATCCAGTCGCTATAAGTGCGGTTGTTACTATAGGAGTTATTGAAGTAAGCCAAAGTCCTAGAACGATTACTTGAAAGAGTGGTACAGCTACATTGTAGCTTGGTCCTACAAATATAAACATTAAAGGATAGCCTAAAACTGCAGATACCAAATACATTGGAGACAGAAATAGGAAGAAAAACTTACTTAATTGTTCCAAATATTCCTGCAATCTTTTTCTTCCCCCAACTCCATACTCCTCTGCAATATGTGGTAGTAATCCACTGTATAGAGCTTGAGCAAGTGATGAAATTGATTGTGCACCTGTACTCGCGATATAGAAGTTAGCAAGGAAATATAACCCAAATATTCCTGTTAAAATCCGGTCACCATATTCAGTTAGTACTAATGTAAGGTCTGAGAGATAAATAGATGGTGCTTCCTTTAAAATATCCGAGATCTCACTGCCCTTAATAGTTATCTCGATGTTTTTGAATGATATAAAGGTAGAGTTTATTAGGGGTAATGTGGATATTAGCTCTCCAATTATCCATGCAATTATCACTCCATACACACTATATCCATATAATACGAATGTTAACATTAGTATCCTGTAAATTATGAATCCAAGTGATGTGTATAATGATATGATATGGAATTTTTTTAATGACTCTAAACCAGCGGTAAAATAATATCTATATGAAAATATCATCAAAAGAAAGAAATATAGATAATATGTTATTTCGGGAAGGTTTATACTTTCAAATATCATGAAATACTTCATGAGTATTACTGCTACTAGGGAGAATAGTGATGAGATTATAGATGAATAAATCATTCCCCCCCAAAAGATGCCTGCGTCATTCCCCCTTGACAATCTAACTATCACGGCTTTTTTTATGCCAAAGTTTGCTGTTAGACCTATGAGATAGGTTGTTGACACCGTTAATCCGTATACTCCCAATTCATTTGCAGTTAATACTCTAGCTATTAATCCAAAAGTCACTAAACTGACTATTGTGGGAACGACATATTGTGGAAGTGCCGATAAATAACTCTTTATCGCACTTAAATATCTAGGCATTATAAACCATATTAATAATTTTAACGTCTATATATTCAAGATGTCCATGAACAACTCTAACTAGGATTTATTGTTTTACATTTTTAGTAATATTTTTCAAAATGTGGTCTGCCGACAATTTAATAGGGTATGGATAGGGTATGTAATGGATCATTTTAGAAAATAATGTGATCTAAATATTGACACCAAATAAATATTATAAACAAAAATGGGTGGCTGGTTAGATAGGCTTCTAATGTCTTTTCAAGTATTCATCCTTTAATCAGAATCTATAAATGGAGGATACATTTGACCATTCTATTATCCATATTAATTTCTGGTATATCTTTAGCACACTTTTCGGTGGCCCAGGGACACCTATCCCTGAATCTACATCCCTCATATGTCATTTTACTCTGAGATTCCTTAACAGGTAGCTCAGTTCTCTTTACATATGGATCAGGATTGGGAATGGTCGTGATTAAAGCCTTTGTATATGGATGTAGAGGCTCCTTAATAACATCATCAGTATATCTCGATTCAACCACTTCACCTTTATACATTACCGCAACTCTATCATTTACATGTCTAGCTGTTGCTATATCGTGGGTGATATACAGTAACGTTATATCTCTCTTCTTTTAGATCTAACACATGATAATTATCCTTGGCATTATCGAACCTCTCCTAGTATTGTTAAGAGATGAATACAGCGAGTAATATACAAATAGGACGTTGTGGTTTGGGAGGAGGACCCCAGTATTTTTAAGGAATATAAAGGCTAATTATTCGGGCATGTCCATATGTTTTCTTCCCAAGCTTCGACATATTGTATTAAATAGTGGGGCGCTGAAAAAATGGATGAAAAATGTAAAAAACATTATTGCCTCATGAGATGGGCCACATAACATATAACCTTATGGCGAGACACGTCTTACTTGGCATGTTTCTTATATCTATATCTGTCATTATACCTACATTTCTAGGGTTAATACCCTCCATAGTTTATATCCTCCTCATACCAGTCATATTGATTAGAAATGTTAGGAAGCATGAAGAGGAGGCGACTGGATACTCTGTATTATTCGTTGGCCATGAAAGTTACGACGACTTTGTCATTAGATTGCGAGAATTAATTAAAATGAAGGGAATTACAGGCTTTCTTTATATGCTAACCCATGACCATCCCGAATAGAATCTAATGATGGCATTTGATTATGGAGAGATGTTAACAGGTTATAATTAACTCCTCTATAACAAATTAAAATGGAGCATTTATATGTTGACTACCTCAAATAGATTTCAATATAGCTTCATAGGGATGAATATCCCTATCTCTAAATCATTTTTAAAGGGTAATTACTATTTGGCGCAGTATATATCTTAATTATAAATAAGGGATTGGTTCTAAAGTATCAAGCAAATTTTAATCTTGGTATTTAAATATTGGTACTTATATATCCCATAGCAAATGTATAGTTTATTGGGATAGAGGAGGTGGTTTATCTATGGGTACTCATGGTAGTTTAACCAAGGCTGGAAAGGTTAGGTCATTGACTCCTAAGTTAGAGGCAAAGGTTAGACCCCCAACAAATCCAAGGAAACGTAACAGGAGCAACTTCAGGAAAAGAATTATATTGGGTAGACCCCCCGGACAATTTAGACAAAGAATTTAGGATCAACGTAATAGAAATATCAAATTTGATGTAACGCTGACGTGTATCTCAACAAAAATTTTCGTTTCTCTCATAACATTAATGTATAAATCTGTTGGAGTCCGGAATATTAAGTGAACGCTTCCCGATATGCTATAACAATTAATTTTTGAATGTGATTATGTGTTTAAAGTTATTGGGATATAGTGGTGTGTAGTTCCGTATCTTATATGTGCAAATAAAATGTAAACATGAGATTTACAATCCTAGTGAAGGCTGACACCTTAATTAGATCTAATCCGACAGTATATATTCCTCGAGAGTAGATATGCATTAGCAAAGGGAGATATAATTAAAATGCCTATCGTTATTATGATAAGAAATAGTTGATACGCAACCAATATAGCTAATATGCCACCTCCAACAACTCCTGTTAGACTAGATATTATAACAGCTGTACATGTTGGACACCCTGTGAATGCACCCGTTATCAACCCAATCTTAGTTAGAAGGCTAGGCGCGTTCTCCCTGCTAATTTTAATCGAATGATTTGTAATTGCTATGTTGATTCCAATCAGTAGAGCTAGTGTTATTGAGAGAATCAGATTTAAAGGAGTTAGAAGCACTCCTACCCCGTAATTGGGAAGAATATAAACTGTTATTCGTGGAATAGTACCAAATTCTCCACAACATCCAGTAAAAAATACTTTAAATTCCTCAATTCCCAGGATTTCCCTATAGTTTATCCATGGTCTTAACACCAGAAATCCTGATAATAATACATATATGAGAAAATATAATGCTCCACCATATATTCCATATCTAATATTTTTCTTGTTTCTTAAGATTATTGATATAGTCTACATTACTGTTCCAAAGTCCCAGTTGATCCTGATTAAGTATTTGAAGAAGAATATGAGTCCAAGGGTTATTAAGACTAATGACATAAATTGAATTGAATAGAATTGTAATATTAGTAAAGAAATTGTTTCCTCTAAATATATGACAATTTCGTTTTGGGCAATATACCACCAATACATACTTGTTATCGCTAGAGTGGCCCCTATCAATATCCCAATGGCAGATGCGGCTAAACCGATTTTTATATTACTCATCTACCATTTTATTCGTCTATAGTTTATTTTAAGTATACTCTATATCTGGTAATTTCATCTTGGACATATACTTATAGTATTTATCATTAAATTTATGATGTTCCATTAACTACCCTTATGGAAATACTTATTCAAGTATATACATCTATTGGTGATCCCAACCCTGATTTATACTAACAATTTTATAACATAGTTATAATTCTAGTCAATGGTGATTATGTTGTCGGGATGTTCAAAACACTTTATCTAAATGTATTCCAATCTGTTAT
>DQVL01000134.1 GCA_015661745.1 Thermoprotei archaeon
AGTGTTATTGATATTGTGATAATAATTATTTATCCTGAAATCTTAGTCATATTGTTTTTAACCAATGTGTTTTTAATGTTGATTAATGGATACGATTACTGTCTTTCCAATGCTATATCTATATAATATTCTCTTAATGGATGAAGATTAGAATATAGATTGTTTACATAATTAATGGATTAAATAGTTATACATAAAATAACTATGTTATTTAATTAGACCCTAACTCAAACATTTATATATCACTTTAAACAACTTTAAATATTAATGAGTGGAGAGGATAGTAGTATCTACCAAAATATTTTTAGATGGGCGTTTAGAACGGGAGCCACTGTTAAGGAGAAGGATGAACGGCTTCTTAAGAGGCTTATCTTCGCTATAAGGGGTGAAGAGACTCCAGGTAGGTTTTTAGATAGGTTGAGTGAGACTCTCACAGAATATAGGACTAATGTTGGTATACAGTTGGATGTAAATATCCATCCAGATATTGTTAGGAGGAGATGGAGTGGAGACTCCTTCCATTATCTACGTTCAACCATTTTATCTGGCTTCTTAAATGCATTTTCTGCGAAAGAATCTGATGAGGAGGGTGAATGATATGGGTGGTGTAATCCAGATATCTATATTAGCTAGGATATCTGGGAATGTTAATGCGGATGAGGTGATTGGGCAGAGAATAACGATTAAGAAGATGTATTCCAATACGGGCGAAGTACTACCTTTTGTATCGGCAAGAGCTATTAAGAGAGCTATTAGAGATGCCCTTAGAGAGCGGGGGCATAAAATAGATGAATTTAGAAGGGGGGCTGGAGGCGAGCTTGAACTTGCAGATACTGGTGACCCAGAAAATCTAGTCGATAACGATCTATTTGGGTATATGGTTACGGAGAAAGTGGATAGAAAGGGGAAGTCATATAGTAGGCAAGGCCCCATAGCTATGTCATATTTCAAGGCTTTAAGAGATACACCTGTAAAGGCTGAGTTTGGAGGCAGGTTCCCCAGAGAAAATGTTAAGGGTGCGAATCCAGTGCCATTCGAGGTGGAGGTTGCAGACTTTATAGGTAGGTTAAATGTAATAATATATGATTATATAGGTAAATCCTCTGGATCAAGTGAGAAGAAGGAGGATTGGGAGGTAAGCAATGAGATAAAGGAGAAGAGACTAAAAGATTTTCTTGAGGTCTTACTCCTACCAGCATATGTCCTACCTAGAAGGACAAACTCATTGAATATACCTGAGTATATAGGTGCTTTAATCACATTCTCCAAAAAGGGTCCTCTACCGATATATCAATATAACGAATATGACTTTGAGGAGAACGTAATATCTATAGAGGCATTGAATAGGCTGAGGGAGTTGAAGGAAAGGTTTGGGGATGATGTAAAGTTCTACTATATAAGTTATAGTGGATCTATTGAGCTCCCAGATTTTATAGAGCCTGTCTCAGTATCTCAGGCTATCGAAAAACTCATTAAACTCTATTTTATGAAGTAAAATTTGATATGAAGGCAATATCGCTATACATAAAATTTCAGGAGGCCTTCTTCAGGACACATATTACAAAGGCCTTTGGAGACACATATTTAATTCCAATGCCAACTAGTATAGCCGGTATCTTCTCTTCACTCCTAGGGATATCTAGAGATATGGTATATAATATATTTAGAGATTATTACTTCGGTGCTATACTATTAAATTATAAAGGTAAGGCGAGGGAGACGGCTACCCTCCTCCAGAAGAAAGAAAAGCGTTTTATTACTACGGTTGCCCCCACATATATACTTAATGAACCTGAATACAACCTCTATATAGCTGGTGATGAAGAGTCTATCCATAATATCTATAGTAAAATCTTAGATGGAGTATATTATATGCCATATGGAGGACAGAATGACTATTTCCCATTAGACTATAGAGTTAAAGATATCGTCGATGTAGCATTAGATAAAGTGGTTAAAAACTATGCCCCCTCCACCATAGTAGAGAGGTCATTCCTAGATAGAGGAGGAGAAATATATATCGCCCCAGTAAAATATGGTGTAGATGATGGAGATAAGAAATTTGTGGACTACTACTTTGTCTATAGAGGAGAATTACATTTGAATATGGAGGTATATACCGTTGATGGATCTGCATTATATAAATTATCCGATTTCTACTATCAGGTAAGGGGTTGACATTGAGGATCGACTGTAGCAGGGTTAGATGGGATGATATACATGTTAAGGAGAGTCACCCCAAAAAACCATTGGATAAGCATATTAAGGAGGTAAAGAACTTCTATGAGGAGTTAAGATCCCTCTTTAGAATATATAGAATAGATGATGAGATAGATCTTCTCATAGATTTAGTTATACAGTATCACGATATGGGTAAACTCCATCCAAGATGGAGAGTGGGTAAGAAAGGTGCGAGACATAGTGAATACTCAGTATTATGGCTATTATGTAATAGAGATAGTCTAAATAGGACATTAAATAGTTATAGCATATATAGAAATGGATTCATAAAAACATTGTATATGCTTATTTTCAAGCATCACTCCACCATCAACCTTACACCGCCAAGTGTTAAGGACCATAATTTAAGGAAGATTTTCAGTAATGATATGATATGGCATGATTACTATGAATATATTAAGAATCTCGACTTTAAAGATAGAATTAGATTAGCTGATTTATATGGTCTCTTTAAGATAGCTGATATATTATCTGCAGACCCGAGATATATAGAGAATAGAGATATATTACAGTCTCCAACCCCTATTAAAGTGGAGGATGTAAAATATATAGTCTCTAATGGGGGTATCGATAAAGAGAGGTGGATTGAACAGACAGCCTTAAAAGATTTAAATAATTTAGCGTTGCTAAGGGCATATACAGGCTGGGGAAAGACTACAGCCTCCCTACTATATACAGTTGATAAGGAGCCAGTTAAAATCTTCTATTTATTACCTACAATAACAGCTATAAACAAGTTTTATGAGAAGTTAAGGAGTAGTATTGGGGATAGAGTGGGGAGATTCTATTATTTATATGATGCATACCTAGCTATTAGGGAAGGCGGTGAACTGGGGGAGGAGATAGATAGACTACATAATCTATTCTATGCTAGACACTTCCTAGATAAATATATAAATATTACAACGGTTGACCAGTTAATCCTAAGCCTCCTATTCATAGGAAGATATTATATGAAGAGGTTTGTATTTAGAGAGAGTACAATTATACTTGATGAGATACACCTGCTAAACCCCGTCATGATAGAGATAATTTTAAAGATGGTTATGCAATATCAGGATATATATAAATTTAATATGTTAATGATGTCGGCATCCCTACCTGATAACCTGAGGAAGTATATGGAGGATAAGCTCGATAGAAATATTAGATTCTTGGATTACATCGAGGGATATAAAAAGCGTAGACGTGTTCTATATAATATTGTTGATAGTGACCTATCATCACCATCATCTATAGATATGATCATCAGTGATTATCAAAAGGGTGAGGGAAAT
>DQVL01000158.1 GCA_015661745.1 Thermoprotei archaeon
CCATCCTCAGTAACCCTAAATTTATCCATAACTATTATAGCCCTCTCATCAACTTTATAATGAACCATTTTAGGAAATACACGCTCCAAACGTCTCCTAAGCTCTGACATATCAAATTTGATAGCCTTTAAATAGATAGCCCTGATATTCTCACCGCTAAAAACTATTTTCGAATATAGATCCTTACCAATCATAATATCACTAAGTACTAAATTTAGGTTTGATGGATCAACAGCCTTAAGAACACCTCTCAGTTTACTCCCGTCTCTCAACTCCACAGTAACTTCTTTATCGATAAGGAGATTTAACTCCTTAATTAATGGATTTGATGGCATCATATCATACTCACCCAATTTAATAAAGAATTTTATTCTGTACTATTTTAAAGATGGAGTGACCCAATATACAAATATTTTCACATGGCTCTGTCGCACCATATGAATTCTTTTCTACTGGATATAGGAGGAATTCATATTTTCACAGGTAATTCCCACATAAAATATTTAAAAGCGTTATATGCAGTTGCTTCCAGCTATATGAGGAAAAAAATATTTTGTAAAGAATGTGGATTTGAAAACTATAAAATTGAGGGTGGACAGCATATATGTTTAGGTTGTGGAGTAGAGATAAAGGATTATCACCGGTTTTATGGGGAAGTAAATATTGATAGAGGGACAACAGCTAGAAATCTAAATAGGATAAGAAGGTTTAATACGATCCTGAATATATTATCTGATAAATTAGATTTAACTGAGGAACAAATTACTAAGGTTAGAAGGTTAATAGCCAATTTATTACATGATATCGGTAGAGACGCCAGACTCAACAAATATTTATTTGTTGCATATTCAATATGGTATGTACTTAGGATGGAGGGGATACCCATAGCATTAAATGATATTATCTCGATTACAAACACGGTTTTTAATAAGAGGTATAGAGTTAGACATGTCAATCGTCTACTACATATTATATCCCGCCATGCAAGAGAGAGGGAAACCTATATACATCTTAATGTCAGGGATTATATAGACTATTTCTTCGATAGGATGGCGCTTGAAAAGAATATTGAATATAAAGATATTTCGAAGCTTAGAGAGTCATCTATATATATAAATGAGATACTTAATTTAGGGAGTAGAATAACTAATCCAAGAATATCAGCAGCTGTATCAATTTTATTGGCTATAACTAAATCAAAGATCCTCGATAACACATGGTCAATGGATGATATATCGAGATACATAGCTGAATTACTTGGTATATCACACTATACTTTAAGAAAGAGAGTTAGAGGAGTTGTAAGAGGTTTTGGTTTGATAGAGAATATATCTACAGTCTATACTTGATATATTTAATTTAACAATATACTTTACCCATGGAAGATTATTTATATATACTTCAATTGTATCTTGATCGGTCATATCTAGGGTATAAATATCAATAGTAATTTTGGAGTAGCTAATATTTAGACAGTATAATAGAATTGACACGCCCATTAGGGATTGAACATCCCTATCAAGGGAGGGATAATATGTTTTATCACTGGATATTATGGAGAGGAAGAAAGAAATTATTACTAAAGTTATGAGGATTGATATACCGACTAGGTATGAGAAGCTACCTCTATACATTTAAATTCACCATCAACAACATAGATATCGACTTTAATAGTTTCATTGATTACTAGAGTAGCCCCATCAGGAGATATAGAAGATAGGGTTATTAACCATCCATTCATAGCCGCATCACCAACAAGCTTCACACATTCTGACAACCCATTTTCTGGAGATGGAGTAGAATATGTAATAAGCGAGGGTAAAACTATTGATAAAGTAAGAATTAAGATAAATAGTGATATGGATGATGAGATTATCCTCTCCACATCCATCACCTAATTATAGCTAATATAGCTACCAAAATAGCTATTAGTATGAGTCCGAAGCCATATATCATAATTGAAAAGAGTGTATCGATAGACTCATCTAACATCTCTCCACCACCCAATAATACCTTGTAATATATCCATATACACCTTCGTAGATGACCTCCCGACTACTTTCTATACAATATGGACCCTCTAACATCTGGTAGATTGGGTTGATGACTATAATAGAGGTTAATAAAACGATTATAATTATTAGTATCTCATTCGTTAAATAGGATAGATACCTATCCATCTAACCACCTCATCAATTATACCAATTAAAACTATGAATGAGGTAGTGATCAGAAACACCTTCACAACCTTTATATTAAGGAAATCTATAACCCTCTTCATACCCAACTATTGTGGAATATCAAGTTTTATAAAGGGTTTATATAATGTGAAAGTATGTTTTTAAAGTTATTTGAACCATCTATATGGAGATGTCGCTTTATAAGATCCAGATCTCAAATGAATGGAGGCATATGCATACTAGTATATCAGGGGCTTCCATCCATAATGGAAAATATATAATGGGGTTCCACGAGATAATCCTAGATTATATCGAGTTAGTTACGGAATATCTAGATAGATATCCATTGTTTAAGGGGTTGAACATCGAGGGCGATATAACCTTTAGAGATATATATGAAATTAATGTTAAGAAGATACATTCAGAATTAACTAGAGATGATATACCTAGAGACTTGGTTACTGACCTTTCAGAGCTTATATTCTGGTCTTCAATAAAGCTCCCTGAATTCTACCTCTTAACCAAGGATACAATGATAAATGAAGTATATATAAATGGTGAGAAGACCCAGGTATATATAGATCATGAGGTATATGGAAAAATACCTACTAATCTAATGATCTCTAGAGAAGGGTTAAATGCATTCATAAGAATTATTGAGCTTGTACATGGGGAGGGAATCGCCTCTCTAGGAGGTAATATTGAGGTTGAGATTGAAACTATGGACGATAGATTTAGAGTTGTAGTTGACACCTATCCATTAACCCATGGAGACTACAACCTAATTATGAGGAGGATGAAGAATATATATCTTGATATTGAGATACTCTTAAAGACAGGATTTATCTCAAAACCCCAGAAGATGCTTATCGAGAAGATAGCTGATAAGGCGGGGAGCATATTAATAGCTGGGGAACCTAATAGTGGAAAGACGACTTTGTTAAATGCATATATTAAACTTATTCCATCTAACATACGTAAAATCTATTTTGAAGAGGCTAGGGAGCTGGAGGATTTAAGAGAGACGGGGTATCACCAAGTCTTTTATAGATTCTCAGGTATAACTAAGAAACATTTCAGAGAGAATCAAACACTATTCACCCTTAGGAGAAGCCCAGAATATGTTGTATTAGGCGAGGTAATATCTGACGAGGATATTGAAATCCTTCTCGATACACTCCTCCTCGGGTTCAGGGTTGCTGCAACTATACATGCAAGAGATATCGAGGGGTTATGGGAGAGATTTAGGAGAGCATATGGAGAGGGATTTAAAACTCCAGTGAAGAATCTTGATCTAATAATACATACTGCTAGAGACATATTCAGGAATAGAAGGTTTATTCATAGAATCTATAGAGTAGATGAAGCTGGTGAACCCAAAGAAGTAGTTTTAGGGCCGTATCAGAGGCTTGGGATAAGGTGATGGAATGATATTCGATATAATCATTATAATATCAAGCCATATAGCAGCCCTACTGATTATAATAAAGAAAAGAGGTATGTATAGATATGAACTAGATATTGAGAAATTATATGGAATAGTGTCGGAATACCTAACTACAAAATCTATATTAAGGAGTGTCCTAACCTACAACTCAAAAATCGATAAGGATATACTATTTAAAGATAGGCCCAGCCTCGTAAATGAGGGGATAGATGTTCGTCCAGTCTCTATAGGGGAATTGGGGAGGAAACACTTGGAAAATAGGTTAAATAAGGCTATTTTAAGGATTGATGAACATCTAAACCTAATCGATCTATATGGGATATTATTTACAGGGGCGGTCGTCTTCCCCATACTAATATCTTCCCTAACATTATTCATCATGGGACCATTAGTGCTTGCCACCACACCTTTTATACAGCTCCTATTGTTAATGGTGGTGTCTAGATGGATGAAGAGATAGAATATATAGAGCTTATATCAGAAGTTTTAAGAGGAAAGTCAATATCTAGATCGCTACTCGAACTTGGACATAATGATGTTTTGAGGCAGTATATATTAGGAAAGAATGTTCTTAGTGGGATGGAGAAGTTCATCTACAGGTATAGAGACGCTATACATTATATAGATCTAAAGTTAAACTGGGTTAAAATATCTGAGAAATTCAGGAAGAAAGTGGAGAGTCTAAATAGGAAGATGGCTTTACTAAATATATTGATCGTCCTAATAATATCATCCCTCACACCATTTCTATCAATCTTCCTAAAAATCAGGGGTATTTTATCAATAGACATAAGTAGTTTTAACTCAATGGAAGTCTTAAATAGCTATGGAGATATAGATAATATCCTAAATATTTATGGGGTTCTCCAGATAATATATGTAACTTATCTATTAAGTAATACAGAGTATTTTACTAGGGATGTATATAAAAGAGTTATACTATACATCATGATCTACTATATTTTATCAGGTATACTCAGGATATTCACAAACCTAATATTTAGTTGAAACCATTATTTTCACTCAACACAACCCAATTATAAATAGATTTGTGGGGCTGTTTATGGAGGTGTAACATATTGAGGAGGTTAGGTGTCCAGATAATTGAGGAGAGTCTACTTATAATAGTGGCTCTATTAGCAATAGCAATTACAGTTGGAGCCGCCGATCTAATATATCAAAAGTTGAACGAGATAATACAGGGGATATTTGACGCATTAAACTGGTGGAAGGATACGCTATTCCCATTCATGGGTGAATAGTCTTGAATAAATTTGTTGAGAAGCTTTTTATAAGAAGGATATTCAGGGATAGCTGGAAATATATAGGTGGGTATAAGGTTATATCGGGTGATCTAGATATACATCGTGATAGAATGTGGTATCTAACATTCTATAATTCATATAGGAATATGGTTAAAGCCATTAAAAAGGTTGGGATACCTATAAAGATAATGCATTACATCCATTCTGGGAGGGAGGCATTATTAATCCTCACAGCAGCCGATAAAGCCGATAAACTTATGAATAATCTAGAGGTGATAAAAAATATTGTTTCTACAGCTTTTCCAGAGTATAGGTTGGTTGATCTAAAGACTGGGGAGGTTAAGAGGGTACTTAATTGGGTTAGACTTGATAATGGGGTTGATGAAATGGTGTTAGTTAATTTTGAGGATGTCGATAGGATACAGGGTTATAAACCTATGAATATCTTTAAAATACCGATTCAAAGCTTTGGTGATGGCCATCGAATTAAGATGGGAAGACTAATAGATAATGATTTTAAATATACCATATCTGTCGATGACCTCCGTAATCATCTGGTATGTCTAGGAGCTACAGGGATGGGGAAGACAACAACCATTGCTACAATTCTCAATCAACTCCCTAAAGATATAGGATATATAGTCTTTGATTACCACAATGAATATTCTCAATTATTGAGGGATATAGATATTGTTTTGAGACCTGGATATGATGGTGTAGTATTAAATCCTTTAAAGACATTCGATGAAGATATTGAGGACAATATATCGGTAATCACAGATATATTTAGTGAGATATATGGATATACCCATTCACAGGCATATTTTTTCAGAAATGTTTTGGAGGCGGTATTCAATAGCTATGTTTTGACTGGTGAGAACGAACCAAATCTCAGAGCATTACTCAAAATCCTTGAGGAGTATCCAGTAAGGTCCTACAGCGAGCATGAGACTAAAGCTGCTCTACTCCGAAGGTTTAAACAGTTAGTTCAGGGACAGTCCTCAAAAATATTTATTGATGGAAAAGAGATTGATATGGAGGAGTTGATAAATAAGAGAGTCGTGGTTGAGATGGGGCATATTAAGGAGGTTAGTATAAGGAGGATATTTGCATATGTAATGTTAAAGAATATATTTAACATCCAAAGTAACTTAGGTAGGAAGGGTCTTAACCATATAACGGTTTTGGAAGAATCAAGATATTTAATGCCCAATAGAAGAGATTATGACCCTCCATCAGTTGCAGAGAAGATGGTTGATGAAATAAGGAAGTTTGGTGAGTCTGTCTTTATAGTTTCACAATTCCCATCACAGATTGCAAAGGCACCCATCAAAAACTCGGGGATACTAGTGATTCATAGGGTCACAGGATCTGAAGATATATGGTATATAAAGAATGTAGTTTCACTTAGTGAAGACCAGATTGAATATATGAAGCAGTTGGAAGTTGGTGAGGCTATAATCAAAGATTCTAGGAATCCACTGCCATTTCCAGTTAAGATAGAGCCGATAATCTAGCTGAGGAATCTATTTATATCATCGTTAATAGATATTAGACCCAGCCAGTCTACATGGTCATCTTCAATATCCTCACCTAATATAAATCTATATGCTTTATCTAGGCTATTCTCGAGATCTCCAGAATTATCTATCTGTATAGTTTTTCCTCTATCGAATCTACTATATACTTCAGCCGGTATTATATCAAGTATCTCTGAAGCTATATTCTCTCTAATCTTATTTATATCGAATCCTTTCTCAATTAACCTCTTCTCGAGAATATATGGATTACATCTAAGTATAACTATTTTATCAAGCCATGATTCATCAGCTAGATAAGCTATTGATAATCCCTCATATATAGTGTTTGGAGATGACAACTCGACAACCCTTTTATAGGCATTATCTATATCCAATATATAACTCCCCCGGAGTTCATCGTATCCAGTATATAGCTTCTCGGCTATTATTATATCTTCTAAATTGATATATTCAAACATTAAACGTTTTGATAGAGCCTTTGAGAATGTTGTTTTACCTGTTCCCGGAGCCCCTGTAACACCGATCCTCATAATTATATCCATAGAGTTTTAGATAATTTATTTTAAGATGTTATTGAATGAAGGTTTATAGGGGCCCGTGGTCTAGAGGCTATGACGCCCGCCTCACGCGCGGGAGGACCCCGGTTCGAATCCGGGCGGGCCCATATAGATATCTATTTCTTCATACCCTTCATCCTCTTCTTCCATCTAAGGTTCTTACTTCTACATTTCCTGCATTTAGTTGCTGATGATGGGTTTCTCGCTCCACATTCCTTACATATTTTATAGTATAGTCTATATCTCTGGGCTAGAGCCCTCTTATCTATTACTGCTTCCTCACTCAATCTATAGCACCTCTTTGAGTATTTCTACAATCTCTATAGGTCTATAAGCTATATATGCCCCAGCCTTCTTAAAACTTTCTATCTTACCCTCTGCAGAACCTGATGATCCAGATATTATAGCTCCTGCATGCCCCATCCTCTTCCCCTCTGGAGCTGATCTTCCCGCAATATATACGATTATAGGCTTGTCAATCCTAGACTTACCTATATATTCGGCGGCTCTCTCTTCATCGTCACCACCTATTTCGCCGATGATGACTATTGCATCGGTCTCGTCGTCCTTCTCCAGTATTGGGAGGAGGTCTATGAAGCTTGTCCCAATTACATAGTCACCGCCACATCCAACGACTAGCCTTTGACCTAAACCAGCATCTAATATATTTTTTGAGACTTCATATGTAAGGGTTCCACTCCTAGATATTATGGAGATATTCCCCTTTCTAAAGTATTGGTTTGGCATAATACCTACTTTTGAATATCCAGGGAGTATGAAGCCGGGTGTATTTGGACCGATTATCTTTATATTCTTTGCTTTCGCTAGATTTATGAATCTGAGTGTGTCATGGGCTGGGATACCCTCTGTAATTACCACTATAGGATCTAGATTATATTGGATAGCTTCATATACAGCTTCAAAAGCGTATCGGGCTGGGACGAATATAATTGATGCTGTGGGGTCCTCAGCCTTCACAGCCTCATATATATTGTCATATACTGGGACTCCATGTACCTCACTACCACCCTTCCCAGGGGTTACGCCTGCAACGATCTTTGTTCCATATTTAAGCATCTGTTCAGTATGGAATCGGCCTTGCCTACCTGTAATTCCTTGTACGAGGAGCCTTATATCTCTATCTATGAAGCCAGGTAGCATCTTTATCCACCCCCTACAACCTTCTTGGCAGCCTCATCCATATCCTTATAGACTTTGAAGCCTTCACCCCTTAGAATCTTCTCCCCCACATCCTCTAGAGTCCCTGTCAAACGGATTACAAACATATCTTTAGGTATATCTACTTTCGAGACCGCCTCGACTATACCCGTAGCAACTTCGTCACATCTAGTTATCCCAGCGAATATATTTATAAATATCTTCCTTGGTTTTATCTCCCTATATACCACTTCAAGAGCCTTTGTAATCCTCTCTGAGGATGCCCCTCCGCCTACGTCGAGGAAGCATGCTGGTTCTCCACCATAGTATTTAACTAGGTCTAGTGTAGCCATTACGAGGCCGGCTCCATTACCTATCACCGCTATATCTCCTTTTAGGGGGACGTATGCGAATCCATATTCTCTAGCTTGTTTCTCACCCCATGTCAAGTGCCTCCTATATTCATAGAGGTTTGTTAGGTCATGTCTATATGATGAGTTGTCATCTACAATTACTTTTGAGTCTAGGGCTATGGGTTTGTCACCGACTATCGTTAAGGGGTTTATCTCTGCCAGAAGTAGGTCTTCGTTAACAACCATTTTATAGAGGTTCTTAACTAGTGTAGCTAAATTCTCATCTATATGTTTAAGTAGGAATTTGGATATGGTTGATGCGTGGAAGTTGCTTAGCCCTCCTATCGGGTCTACATCGATCTTTAAGATTTCTCCTCCTCCC
>DQVL01000111.1 GCA_015661745.1 Thermoprotei archaeon
CTACCACCTCAACTTCCTAAGTATATCAACGTTCAAAGTATTATATCTACGATATACCAGGATAGTTAGGGCTAAACCAACACCCACCAAAACACCATCGATAACTATCGATGTAATAACTATTGAATTAGCCAGTGCATCCGATAATCCCCCATATTTAATGAAGGCCAGACCAATAAAATTTAGGTTGACACCGGTAGCTAAGATCTCGATGCCAATAAATATTTTAAGCAGGTTCTTCTTTGTAGATGCCATATATACACCTATACCCACTAGAACCGCTGATGTAATCAATAGGGAATATTCGATCATTCTCTCTCACCCCATAAGACATATATAAGTACACCCAGTAAACCCGCTAATACAATAATACCCTGGGCAAGTGTATCTATAAACCTAGGTCCCCATAAAAATCTTGTGGCCCCCTCTATAAACCTATAACCCTCAACCTGTGGAAGTAAAACCTCTTTAAATATTGATGGATCAATCCTCAAGAAATATATTAGTAGAACTACTATAGCAGCCAACCCAATATACTTTGGAAGTTCATCAATAAGACTCATCCTTTGGGACACCTCCCCGTGTCATTATAAATACGAATATAAACATTATCACGATAGCCCCGGAGAATACAGCTATCTGTACGATTGATGTATATATGGCTCCTAAAATAAAGAAGGCTAATCCAGCTAATACACTAATTATAAGTAGACTCAATATTGAGTATGCGATATTCTTGGTCTCAGATGCATATAAAGCAAATAGAATCATTAGAATCTCAATTATCAAGAGGGAGAGTTCAACATGATTCATTAGACTCTCCTCTTGATATACCTCATCCCATCTTTGTCAACAACCGGCTTCAAAACATATTTAAGCTCTGGTAGCAACTCCTTTAAATCCTCGGGTTCAGTCATCTTCTCAGGGTAATATGTAAGATCTTTATATTCATCAGAAGATAACTCCACTATATCCTGCATATATAGAGCATCTCTAGGACAGATCTCAACACATAATCCACAGAAGCTACATTTTAGAAAGTCTATTGCTGGATAAGTTAGTGTCTTCCCTTCAACAGGCTTCATAAGAATTGCTTCATCGGGACATATATATCCACATGCACCACAGCCTATACACTCCTCCATCTTAAGGACGATCCTACCACGTGTCCTAGGATAGCCCTCAATCCTTTCATATGGATATTTATGAGTCACAGGTTTATATGCAGCATGCTTCAAAACAGTAGCGAATGGAACAAGTATTCGACTAATCAAACTCCTCTTCATCCCATTACACCCCCAACGATTTTAATATTACAGTCAATACGATATTGGCTAAAGCCAATGGGATTAAATAATACCATCCGAGGCGGATAGCCTGATCTATCCTTAGCCTCGCATACGATATTATTACAGTAAATGTTATTGTTAAGAGTATTATTAATTTAATTAATATCCAGAAGGCTCCATTGAGGATAGGGTCGGCAAATATTTGTGGGCCATTATATCCACCGAAGTACAGGGTTATCATTAGGAGAGTCCAAGCCAAAACATTTATATAGTCTCCCATCATCGTATCAAGGAATAATGCGCCTGTATACTCAGTTCTATATCCAAAGACCAGTTCAGTCTCAGCCTCTGGAATATCCATAGGAGCCTTCTCTATCATCGCGAAATAACTTATAAAGAATACTATAAAGCCGAGGAACTGTGGAATTACAAACCACATACTCCTCTGCATCTCTACAATCGTCTGTAGATCATAGGTTCCAGCCCAGATCATAACACCTAATACAGCAAGGAATATCGGTATCTCACCAGCTACATCAAGGTATATCGTTCTAAATGCACCTATCAAAGTAAATTTATTATTTGAAGCCCAACCCATTAAAATAATGAAGATTGGATATAAACTCATTATACCTAGGAAGAGAGGTGCTGTATAGCCAGGCAAGTTGAATATTGCATATCCAGGTCCAAAAGGTATCAATGCGATAGCCGCTGCCGGTATAACAGGTAGTGTGATAGCCGAGAATAGGAAGAGCTTCTTATATGCATATTTAGGCAATATAATTTCTTTAGTCATCAATTTAAATGCATCAGCTATAAGTTGGAGCCAACCTAAGACCTTCCCAGCATGTACAGGACCCATTCTAAGCATGAGTCTAGCTAAATATTTACGTTGGAACCAGACGGCGAATATTGTAAATACAAATAAGAATGTAAGCCCGGGGAAGAAGGTTATTCTAAAGAGAGTCTGGAAGTTGTTTCTAACAAACTCTATAATCCAATCCAACATAATTCATCACCTATCAGCATCTAGGAACCATGGGTCAAAACTATATAGTAGAGGAGGAACATCAGCCAATTTAATCTCTTGAATCTTAGGTAACTGCTCAATCACGAAAAAGTTTCTAAAGCTTGCAGGGCTAATCTTCACCCTATATGGTTTATCACGCCCCTCTGTATATATATAGAAGTTTATCTCTCCCCTACCGGTTTCAGCCCTTGCAAGGGCCTCCTGCTTCACCGGTCTAGGTGGGAGAGTCTTTTTCACCCTACCTTCAGGTATATTCTCTATTGCCTGCCTAATAAGGTCTATACTAACCTTCATCTCCTCAAATCTAACCCAACCACGTGCATAGGAATCACCGGCTGTATGAGTTACTATCTTAAAATCAAGTTCGGGGTATGCAGAGTATGGCTCATTCTTCCTCGTATCATAGGCTACACCAGACGCCCTTAAACTGGGTCCCGCCGCACCCCACTCGATAGCTTTATCCCTTGGTAAAACGCCTACACCTTCAGTCCTCAATCTAAACGTCTCATTATAAATCCATGCATCTTCATAGACCTCGAGACGCTTCTCTATATAATCCATTGTATCCAATATTCTCTCTTTAATCCCATTTGGAAGATCAGCTCTCACACCTCCAGGGATAAAGAATGAATGGCTCCATCTGGCTCCCGTGATCATCTCAAGTAGATCTAATATAGGTTCACGGTCAGCAGTAGTCCATATAAATACCGCCGGGTTCCATCCTGCTGACTCTGCAAAGAGACCTAATGCATATAAATGGCTAGATATCCTATTCAACTCATTTATAATAGTCCTTATATATTTAGCCCTTGGAGGAGGCTCCACCCCATATAAATCTTCCACCGCCCTAACAAAACCCATTAAAATATTTGATGTATCAAGCATAACCATACGTTCAAGGGGGACTACACCCTGGATATAATTCTTATATTCAAGGATCTTCTCAATACCTCTATGGCTATATCCAATATCAACCTCTATATCATATACAAGCTCACCATCAGTTACAACCAAGAATCTACCTTGCCCACTAATTGGGAGTTGAGGACCTATATTAAGCCTGAATAAACCTTCTCCTAACTCAGTAATTTCTTGAAAGGGATCCGTTAGATAACGCTGCATATCATGACTCACTCCTCATCACCCCATGGCCTCTTATATCTCGATGGATCAAAATCTTTTCTAAGTGGATAACCTTCCTCCTCAAAACTCCAGTCCTCCGGTAAGAGGAGGAGTTTAAGCCTTGGATGCCCCTCTATCTCAACACCTAAGAGTTCCCAGGTCTCCCTCTCAAAATTGTGGACACCCGGCCATATATCGATAAAAGTTTTATACTTAGGCTCATCTCGACTTATATCAAACTTCATTGTGACGACAAAGTCATGGATAGATGACCATATACTATAGAATATCTCTATAACCTTCTTCTTTGGAAAGTCGGTGCCACCCATTGTTATAGGCATATCAAAACCTTTTTCTCTTAATAGACTTGCGATTTCATGAGCCGATTCATATGGAACTTTAAAGAATAGTCTTCGATCCTCCACTCTAGCCTCTAAAATTTTTTCATCACCAAATCTCTCCTTAAGTAGATTTAATAGCTCCAGCGGATTCATACATACCTACCTCATTTAAAACTCGTTCTCTAAGCTTTAGAAATCCATAATGTATTGACTCCGGTTTAGGTGGACATCCCGCTACGAACATATCTACCTTCATATAATCCTTGACCCTCACTAAACTATAGCTTTCGGGGAATGGCCCTTTACTCGATGCACATGCACCTACAACATAAACCCATTTCGGCTCTGGCATATGCTCATAAATCTTCTTGGCTCGAATCATCATCTTCCTCGCTACATTACCTACAAATATCATGACATCACTCTGTCTAGCTGAGGCTAGTGGGAGGATCCCCCAACGCTCAAGATCATATCTAGGTCCAAATAGTTGCATATATTCTGGGCTACAACACCCAGTAACTAGATGGACTGGCCATAGACTGAAGGATCTACCCCAATTAAATATTTTACGTATTGTCTTAGGCATCTTCTCAAGTAGACCCTTCTGATATTCACCACTACTCATTTTTTATACACCTCCAATACCCTAGATACATAATACCATAGACCTAATAATAGTGTTGATATATAGATAAGGAGATATATAACTGCCACCCCACCATCTATACCTATTACACCTGTATATGCTACTAATATCCATACAAATGAGTCTAACACAAAAAACGCCATCGCATATGCAAAATATCTTATGGAACCAAATAGACCTACATAATTGGGTATTACATCCATTGTTTGACCCGCTTCAAATACATCATATTTATGTTTTTCCCTCCTACGACTGGCCAGCATCCAAGCCATTACGATCATACCGACTGAGGTTATAAAGAATAGAATAACGAAGATCCAGAATGATTCAAAGGGGCCTAGAATCACTTCTAAACACCTCCATATAAACCATTCAATTTTGATTTTATGTAGGCTTCGTCAAACTCAAGTGGTTTTAGGAGCCCCTCATCCAACATCCGAGATATAATTTCATGTGATAAATCTGTTCTAGCTATAACAATAACACCTTCAACACCCTCCACCCTACCAGTTGATACATCTGCATACTCACCTGTAATGTCTCCAGCATCCTCAATAGCACCGTTAATACCTGGTTTAAGCTCGTCATAACTAAATTCTATCCAATCACCATCAACTTTAAACCTGATAGAATTACTGAGATATTCAACATCAGAGATATTAGATAGATTAACACCCTTTTTAGCAAGTATTGGTTGAATCTTAGATGGTTGGAAGAATTTCCTATGGAAATATGACGCCATAAATACAACCGTCCTTAAAAGCTTTGTATGTCCAGCCCATGAGAGGCGCCCCCTCCATATACTCCGTATATGTTCAGGGGGACCCAATAGAGCCACTCTAGGAACTTCTACACCTTGAAAGAAGCCTCCCTTAAGCTCCTCAATAACCCCCCTGAGACCTAGGATAGTGGGGGGCTGTGTAAAGACTTTAAGCTTCATATTATCAATATCAGAAGGCTCAAGAGCATATGAAGGCCTAGACTTCCATCCAACTACTTGATAGCTTAAAAGACCCTCTGTAACTGGTTCATCCCTCCCCGCATATGCCACCGCATCCCAATATCCATTCTCCATACCATACTTCAATATAATTTTTAATACAGCCTCCTCAGGAAATGCATTATCATCTTCAACCTCTTCAACAACATATATTTTTTTATATACTCCGAACCTCTCAGACCTCTCAACACCAAAAACCTTCATGTCAATATATTTAAGATCTGTAAAACCTTGGAACCCCTCCTCTTCTGTACCAGGACATGCATAATAGCAATATCCACATTTTATACATACACCTAGCAAGCGGGGGACATCATCCAACATCTGAATGGCATAGGTTGGACATACCGATGCACATGCACTACAATATACACATTTATTTGTCCTGATAATATCTTTTAGAAGATTAGCGAAGATTTTCCTCTGAGTTATCGGTCCATATGGGGTGGGCCATAACTTGGGTTGTGAAGACATTCTATATCATCCTCCTCTTACCATTTATTTCTATGCATCCAAGTTCTATATAGATGTGATATATCATAATATATACCTGTATAACATTTTAACATTAGATAAATACATAGGTTGAATAGAGTTGAGGATAGCTATTGAACACCTTGAATTAGACTATAGCCTATGGCTAATCTATGAATATATAAATGCATCAATACTTATACAAGGAGGCATCATATATACAAATATCGATAATGAGAGGGTTAAAAAGATATTGGCTAGGTATGGAGAAGTATATAGCGAAAGTATCAAGGACCTCTACCGTGATATAGACCTAATCATTTTAGATCCTAAAGCTAGGGAAGAGTTGGAGCCTGACGATATAGATAGAGAAACTGTTATAGTAGTAGGGGGGATACTGGGCGACAACCCACCAAAGGGAAGAACATACAAATTACTAACATCGAGGATACCATGGGCAAGAAGTAGAAATCTAGGGGATAAACAAATGAGTATAGATGGTGCAGTATATACAGCATATCTCATATCAAAGGGATACAGGATCAAAGATATCAAATTTATAGATAATTTAAATATAATAGGTAAAGATTTCGAGGTAATACTTCCATATAGATATCCATTGAAGGAGAACAAACCAATATTGTCATATACAATAAATAAGATAGTTAAGGAGATAGGTATATTTGAATCATATTGGATGAAGACACTTTAGAAGCAGATATCTTAGATTAGTAATTTATATAGTCATTGAAGATTAATTAACAATGATCTGGCAATATATTAGCTAAAATGGATTAAAGAATGTGATTGAAGCATTATAAAGGACAAGGTTGGATTGATAAAATGTATTTACATATATTTTCATATATTTATTATAAGTTGATAAGAGAATTATTATACTAGGGGATAGATATGATAGAGAATTTAATTTTGCTTTTAGGCCCCCAGGAACTAACATTTCTAGTTATCATATTAATTATACTTCTTATTTGGGGTCCAAATCAACTTCCAAAACTCGCTAGAGCATTAGGTGAAGCAAAGAAGGAATTCCAGAAAGCACAAAAGGAAAATGATGAGGAGGAGACAAAGAAAGAATAAATAAAAAATTTTTTAATTTATTTTAACTTAAAAGTGGAGTTACTCTTCTCCGCCAAACTCCTCTGTTCCCGTCGGTCCCTTACCCTTCTCCTCCTCCTTGAGTTTACTAGCAGCGATTACATCATCGATCCTAAGTATCATCGAGGCAACCTCTGTAGCAGCCTTTATCATCTGCTCCTTTACAAGCACCGGCTCAACCACATCTTTCTCCATCATATCAGCAACCGATCCACTGGCCAAGTCTACTCCATGCCATATCTTACCCCTCTTATGTGCACTCTTTAACTTGACTTCAATATCAATTGTATCAAGGCCTGAGTTTTCAGCCAATGTAAGTGGAATCACCTCCAGAGCATTTGCAAATGCTTCAGCGGCTAACTGTTCTCTACCATGTAATTTAGACGCCCAATCCCTGATTTCCTTAGATAATTCAGCCTCAGTAGCACCACCTCCAGCCACTATCTCCGGTCTAATCATTACATCCCTTATAACGTTTAATGCATCTGTCAGGCTTCTCTCAGCCTCATCTACGACTCTTTCACTGCCTCCCCTAACCAATATAGTTACAGCCCTTGGATTCTTGCACCCCTCTATAAAGACGAATTTATCATCCTCAATCTTCTTCTCCTCCACAATCTCTGCATAGCCGAGATCATCACTCGTAAGGTCATCAATATTATTAACTATCCTGGCACCCGTAGCCTTAGCAATCTTCTCCATATCACTCTGTTTCACCCTCCTAACAGCCAATACACCGGCCTTAGCTAGATAGTGCTGGGCAACATCATCTATACCCTTCTGGCAGATAAGGACGTTAGCACCTGTCGATGTAATTTTATCCACCATCTCCTTAAGCATCCTCCTCTCTTCCTCTAGGAACATCCTAATCTGATCTGGAGATGTAATATTTATTCTTGCATCAAACTCTGTCTTCTCAATCTCTAAAGGCGCGTTAATCAATGCAATCTTAGCGTTTTCAATTCTCTTTGGCATACCACTATGGACAACTTCTTTATCCAATACGATACCATTAACAAATATAGTGTCTTTAATGCTTCCACCAGGCTTCTTCTCAATCTTCACATCATCTAAATCAATCTTTATATCACCGTCTCTCTCCTGAGTGATATGCTTCACAGCCTTGACAGATATCTCGGCTAGGTAGTCCTTATAACCAGCCACAAGCTTACTATTCATAGCGGTCTTCGCCACCCTCTTCAACACCTCTTCATCATTTCTCTCAACTTTTTTGGCTATCTTACTTAGAACTTCAAAAGCTTTATCTGCAGCCTTCTTATAACCCTCGATTATAACTGTTGGATGTACCTCCCTCTCAATAAGCTTCTCAGCATTTGAGAGTAGTTCTCCAGCCAAAACAACTACTGAAGTTGTTCCATCACCCACCTCAGCATCCTGAGCCTTGGCTACCTCAACCATCATCTTAGCTGCTGGATGCTCAATCTCCATCTCCTTCAACATTGTGGCTCCATCATTAGTTATAACTACATCTCCAAGGCTATCGACAAGCATTTTATCCATACCTTTAGGACCGAGGCTGGACTTGACAATCTCAGCCACGGTCTTGGCGGCCAATATATTCTTCTTCATAGCCTCTCTTCCTCTACTTCTAGAGGTTCCCTCCTTCAAAATTATTATCGGTTGTCCAGTGGCAACTGGATATGCAGGCGCTCCCATACACAACTCACCTCAAATCCTATTTTTCACCATATAAAAAGTTGTAATTCCTTTATAAATCTTTCTTTTCCGAATATGAAGAGTATGAAAAAATATGTTGAATCACCTTATATACTTGGATTAACAGAATCACTGGGTTAACTCTAACTTAATATTATCGATTAAACTGGAAAGCTATATATTTTAATACACAATTTAATAATATTGAACCTATCATGTTAAATCTAATAAAATATATTGAGGGATTGATTGGAAAAGAGATTATTGTAAAAACGAGGTTTGGAGTTATAAAGGGTATACTAAGAGAGGTTGGACATAATGGAGCTCTACTACTAGAGGACTACGAGAAAATCTCGGGAAATATAGAATCTGAATTCGATGGTAAGACGGTTCTTATAAGAGGAGACAATATAGTGGCTATCATGATTGGTATGGAGGAGAGCCAAGAAGGTGATTAATCAGGTAATCGACATAATATTTATATCTATATTGTTGGGTGTCACACTAAATATTATACGATACATAGGCTATACAGGGGATGAAGTAAAGGACATAGATGTCAAAGGAAGGACTTTGATTATAATACCTGTTAAAAACCCTCCTGATAGTCTATCCCTACTCATTAAACAATTGACAATGTATTTAACCGACTCTGATATCTTCATAGCATATCAAGGTGAGAAAC
>DQVL01000154.1 GCA_015661745.1 Thermoprotei archaeon
GTTTAATGCGAGTTGTTGGGTGACGGGTGCTAAACGCAATAGATTTATCTCCCTCCACCACCTCTCAACATGGAACTCCTTAGCATATCCATATCCACCGAATGTCTGCATAGCCCAGTATACAGCCTCAAAACCATTCTCTACAGCGACATATTTAGCTATATTACTCTCTCTACCCACCTCCCTAAGATATGATGATCTAGTAACAACTTCATTAAAGTCCTTCGGATCTTTAGGTATGGGTATAGAGTCATATGTCTCTGCAGATCTATATGAAAGTAGTCTGGCTCCCTCTAAATGTGCATATACACTGGCTAGACCATGTTGGATAGCCTGGAAACTCCCTATTGGCCTGTCAAATACAACCCTATTCCTAGCATATTCGGCAGCCCACTCAACAGCTAAATATCCAATCGATACAGCGCCTATAGCGAATCCAATCCTCTCTGGATTCAATATATCTAGGAGGACATACCACCCTGCATCCAATGGACCAAGTATATTCTCCTCAGGAATCCTTAGATCCTCAATATATACTTCACATGAATGGCTATAGTTTATCCCATGTTTCGGGATAGGCTTATACCTAACATGTTTATTTGGCATGTCAACTAGGAAGAGTGATAATCCATATGTCCTCTTCTCAACCTCATCCAATGATTTAGTCCTAGCAACCAATATAAATGTTGATGCCCTATCAATACCACTTATAAATACCTTCCTCCCACTAACAACATATTCATCGCCTTCTTTAACAGCTAAAGTCTTTAAAGCCAGTGTGTTAGAGCCTACATCAGGCTCTGTAAGGGCTAGGGCGCCTTCAATCCTACCCTCTACAATACCTGGGAGATACTTCTCCCTCTGATCATCAGTGCCAAACCTTACTATAGGCAATGCAAGGAATATCTCGGTAAGCATTAGATACCATACCCCCGCCATACCAGCTCCTCCACGTATCAAACCCTCAATGGCTGAGACAAGCTCAGATAATCCATATCCACTCCCTCCATAATCCTCGGGAATCACAAGCCCTAGGAAGCCCTGCTCAACAAGTTTATCCCAGTATTCACCTGCAAATTCATTCCTCTCCTCCTTATCCATCCAATATTCAAGTGGGAACTCCCTTGAGATATCATAAGCTAGTCTATATATCATCTCCTGAGAACTACTCAACTTAAAATCCATTTTAGGCACCTTAAACAAAATATTATTTCAATGGTTAAAATCTAGTATAGCCAAATAATATTTATATCATCTTAATCTCCCCAACTATATCATAACCTATATTAAAAGCCTTTAAATTATATTCCTTATTTTTAAGCCTACCAATAACCTCAATTACAGAGTCTCTAGTTAATCCAGGGATTATATCCAGTGAGGTTATAACCCCCAATATAATTACATTGGTATATATAATATCGCCCAACTCCAAAGCATATTCCGTGAAGGAAGTTATATAAGTATCTCCACCACCTTCCCTAAGCTTATTAATAAGGTATTCCCTCGATGGAATCTCTATCTTAGGGATTGAAGGCCTCATAATATAGTCATTAACTATTTTAACTCCATCCCTCGAGAGATAACCTAGATTTCTAACAGCCTCAATCAACTCAAGACCAACCAATAAATCCGCTCCACCCAAGGGAACCAATGGACTATTGACGTCTCCAACCCGCATATGTACAGTTACGGAGCCTCCTCTCTGGCTTAATCCATGGGTCTCAGCCATCAAGACATTGAATCCAGAGTTAGTCAATGCAGATCCAATAAGCCTACCCAATGTGATTATACCCTGCCCACCAACCCCTGCAAACAAGATATTATACTCCATTCATCACCACCATAGAGACTTAAATTCATCACTCCACTCACTAACCGGTTTAAAAGCCTTTGTAGGGCATATATCGAGGCATTCTCCACAGCCTACACATAACGCCGGGTCTATATGGGCTATACCCTCATCATCTGGATATATAGCTGGACATGTAAAGTTGTTATAGCATATACCACATTTAATACATTTATCTACATCAACATCATACTTAGGTATCTCAATACCCCTCCTCCTAGCCCATGCAGCAATCAATAGTGTACATGCCCTCTTAGCTATTACAACAGCCGGCCTCCTATACCTCCTAACATATTCAACTGCATCCCTAAATATCTTCTCCGACTCCCTAATCTTAAATGGATCCACCTCAGCAATATATTCTATGCCTAACCCCTCCACAACCTTCTTAATATCTATTTTTATAGTCTCCTCCCAACCAGCATCATATCCAGACCCTGGGTTGGGTTGGGCACCGGTCATAGCAGTCACTCTATTATCTAGTATAACGACTAGAATAGGGGATTTATTATATACAGCGTTTAATAGAGGTGTTATACCACTATGGAAGAATGTTGAATCTCCAATAGTAGCTACAACAATATATTCTTCTGGGAGGATATGGGCGAATCCATTGGCTAACCCAATACTGCTACCCATATCAACTATCGTATCTTGCATCTTAAAAGGTGGTAACACAGCAAGGCTATAACATCCTATATCCCCCGAATATATAGGTTTTACACCACTCCTATTTACAGCCTTCCTAAGACTGAAGAATGTTCCTCTATGGGGGCATCCAGGACAGAATGCCGGTGGTCTTACAGGAAGATTTTCATCTATATTTAGATCTTTCGATTTTATATCTAGCTCAAGCCATTTAGCTATTGCATCTAAGACCTTGTCAAGGGTTAACTCACCGACTAATGGAATAATTTCCTTACCAACAACCTCAACTCTAACATCCGTATCATATAAAAGTGATTTTATATGTGTCTCGATTATGGGTTCAAGCTCCTCAACAATTAATACTTTATCTACATCTTCTACAGCCTCTAAAACAAGCTTCTTAGGTAATGGAACCATACCTGATAAAGATAGGATCTTCACATCTCCAATATCAAGTTTAGATATTGCATCGACTACATATGAATAGGAGAAGCCAGATGTTATAATAAGTTTATCACCATCCCCCTCAACCCAGTTGAACCATGCATCATTGAAATATCTCTCTATCTCCGACCATCGAGCCAACATATCAACCCTAAGCCTCCTTGCATGGGCTGGGATAACACTATATCTAGCTGGGTCAATATCTAATGGGCCTCTATGTATATCCCTCCTAGGCTCATTAAATTCGTATGAGACCCTTATATGACTCAACCTAGTTGTCGACCTAAGTATAAATGGATGTCTAAACTTCTCACTCAATTTGAAGGCCTCGATAACAACGTCTTTAATATGATATGGTGTCGGCGGCTCCAAGACAGGGATATATGACCTAAGTCCATAGTAACGATTATCCTGCTCATTCTGGCTACTCCACATACTAGGGTCATCAGCCGATACAATCACGAATGAATTATTTACACCTGTATATGCAGATGTGGTCAATGGATCGGCAGCCACATTAACACCCACATGTTTCATAGCCACAAGGGATTTGACACCCGCTATCGCCGCTCCATAAGCAGCTTCAAAAGCAACCTTCTCATTCACACTCCACTCCACATAAAAATTGTATTTCCTAGATAGCTTAGCCAATGTCTCGAGAATCTCTGTAGATGGTGTTCCAGGATAGGCCGATGCATATTCCAAACCAGCCTCCACCGACGAATATGCAATAGCTTCATTACCGAGTAGGTAGAGTCTCTTATCCGACTCCAAATATATACACCCCTAGAGATAATATATTTAAGTTGATGAAATATAGACAATCTATATACATCTAAAACTTTATATAGCAACTTATGTTTTAATCCCTCTCTAAAGGTTTAAATATTATTCTATAATATGTGTCCCCATCCCTTCTATCAACAGAGATAGATACGTCTATATCGGGCTTAAGATCCTCAAATTTAGCATTTACATGCCCAACAAGTTTTACACCATCCACCTCTACCACACCCACTATATAATCTGTATAGTCTGAATGTGTCTGGGGCTTAACATTTATCTCTGTATAGGTTACTAGTTTCCCTACATCCGATAATTGGTAAAACCTTATATTTCTAGAGCCACATTCTATACAGAAGGATCTCGGTGGATAATATCTGGCTCCACAATCCATACATCTAACTGCTAATATTCTACCCTCCTCCAACCCCCTAAAATATTCCTCCAAAAAACCTAGTGAAGATCTATATCTTACCTTAAACTCTCGCTCATCAATATATATCGGTTTACCCGTCCTACCATCATATTCAATAGACATTATATTCACCTCCTAAGGATAGATACATATGCATATTGACCTACACCACCTACATTATGGGTTAGACCGACTCCCCTCTCAATAGGTGCCTGCCTACCCTTCTCAGCTTCACCCCGAAGCTGTTTAACAATCTCGACATACATGGCTATACCGGTGGCACCTACTGGATGGCCTTTAGCCTTCAACCCTCCATCAAGGTTTACAGGTATCTTACCACCCACATATGTCTCCCCATCCCTAATAAGTTTAACACCCATACCGGGCTCTGCAAAACCTAGATCTTCATATGCAAGGATCTCAGCAACTGTAAAACAATCATGTACAGTTGCTACATCAATCTCCTTTACAGGATCATCTATACCAGCTACTTTATATACATATTCAGCAGCTGCTTTAGCTGATGATATAGATGTAAAGCTATCTCTATTGGATAGAGATGCAGGCATAGATGCCGATCCAATCGCTTCAATCCATATAGGTGTATCAACTCTATAGTCTTTAATACTCTCCTCTGAGGATACTACTACTGCTGCGGAGCCATCTGTTATTGGGCTACAGTCATATAGTTTAATTGGTCTAGCTATATATCTACTCTCCATACATTCATCAAGTGTTATCTCCCTCTGATACTGTGCCTTTGGATTCCTAGCCCCATAATAATGGTTTTTAACCGCTACCAAGCAAAAGTCCTCCTCCGAGGCTCCATATTCATACATATATCTAGTCATGAATGTAGCATAGTATCCCGGAAAAGTTATTCCATAATCCCTAACCTCCCAGAAGTATGAGCCTAGCCTAGCTAGATATTCAACTGCTGATGGGGTATCAAATTCATACATCTTCTCAAGACCTAAAACCAATATATTATCTGCATATCCAGATCTAACCATGTTATATGCTGTGTATATACCTGCTGAGCCTGAGGCGCATGCAGCCTCCACTCTATATACAGCCTTCGGGTTTAGACCTAGATATTCAATATATATACCTGCGGGGCTACTCTCAGGTGTAAATCCCGTCGATGTAAAGACTATATAGTCTATATCTTCAGGTGAGATATATCCCTCATCAAAGACTTCAGAGACAGCTTCATATGCCAAGTCAAATACATTAGTATCTAATCTACGGCCAAACCGTGATATCCCAATCGATGATATACCGACCCTCATCAAATAAATGTGTTGTATAAGGTGTAATATTGATTTAATGATATACTAGTCTATAAAGTATTTATTAGATAAAATATGTTGTCCGAATTCATCCCCTTATATAATCCCTACCTATATAGTCTCTAGCAATTATTATCTTCATTATATTCTGACCACCCTCCGCCCCCACTAGATAGCTTAATATACCTAGCCAGCCACGGTATACCTTAGACTCCTTCATATATGAATATGCACCTAGCCATTTCATAACCTCCTCATATATTCTGGAGGCTACCTCGGGAGCTTTATATTTGGCTAGGGCAACAGGTATATTAAGGTCTTTAGGATTATAGTTTGGATCTCTATCCCTATATATTTTATCAATCATCCATGCAGCTCTATAGGTGAAGAGGCGTGCACTCTCCAACTCGGTATATAACTCTGAAAAACGCATATAAATACCTTGGAAAGATGATAGCCGCCTCCCATTAAACAACTTTCTATTCTTTATCCATTCAACACCCTCCTCTAGAGCCCATCTAGCACTACCTATACATGCGGCGGCTACTAAGACACGAGCTATATTAAAGCCTTCCATCAAGAGATAGAAGCCCTTACCCTCATCACCGACCCTAAATTTATCTTCTACCGGGAAATCCTCGATCTTGAATGTTCCTGTACTCAATCCACCCCTCCCAATCTCTTCAAATATACTCCACTCCACCTCACCCAAGAGTTTACCATCCCTCCTAGGTATAAAGGCGAATGTAGTTATGTTTTTATGTCCATAGTCTAGACTACCTGATTTAGCTACTAGGAACCATCCTCCACCATCGAGTTGCTCCAACACCTCCCTAACACCACTGATATAGATCTTTTCACCAGTTATATACCATTGTCCATCGTCACGCCTAGCATATGTCTTTATCCCAGCCACATCCGATCCTCCATGGGACTCTGTAGATGCTATTCCGAAGAAGTATCTTCCTTTGGATACCCGTGGTAAGACTTCCGACTTAACATCATGAGATGCATATAAATTAATTAGGTATGGCCATCCATTATTCAATAGTACGTATACAGCGATTGCTACTGCAGGGTCGTGATACGCCAATTCCTCTATTGCTAACACCGTCTTCATAAAACTCTCTCCAAGACCTCCATATTCTTCTGATATCGGTATAGTTAAGAGTCCATATTCACCCATCTTAGCTATTAAGTCACGGGGTATAACACCTTTATCATCAATCTCCACCCACCTAGGCTCTATATATCTCTCTGCAAACTCCGAAACCGATTTACGGAATAGAATCTCATCCTGACTAAATTCAAAATCCATATAGACACCTAAAAATTGGTATAGATATATAGGGCTTTAAAATAGGCTATAGACTAGGTCTAACCCTTCCTTATATATGGTTTACCCAATTCCCTCGGTGCATAGCCAAGCCTCCTCAATATAGGCAGTGAGAAGATTGTGAGTAATACTATTGTAGCTAGATATGGAACTGTAGAGATAAGCCTAGAGTCTATATCTAGGCCGATAGCCTGAGATAATATAGGGAATTGATTTAGAAATCCAAATATATGTGCTACAATAAATGTAAGGATTGGGTTCCATAGAGACGATACTACCAGGGCTAGAGCGATCCACCCCCTCCCACCTGAGACACCTATCGACCATATAGGTATTAGGGAGAGGGTCAACTTAGCCCCAGCCAATCCCACTAGGAAACCACCTAATCCAGTGACTAGTGTCCTGAGCCTATCTACATCATATCCTAGATAGTCAAGCCCTTCAGGATTATCTCCTAATCCCCTTATTATAAGGCCATATCTAGATCTATAGATTATTATATAAAGGATTGGAGCCAGGATATACCCCAACAACGTAAGTATATCGAGGCTTAATACAATATCACCAATAAATATTTTATATGGGGTTAGAGGGTCAACCTTCAACCCTTCATACCGTGACCCTAAGAGGCCGCTCAACCCAATACCTATAAATAATATCGCCAAACCGCTTAACACTTGGTCAGCCTTTACATAATTGGATATATATCCATGTAGGAGTGAGAGTAGAGAGCCTGATAAACCTGCTAGGAGGATTGCTAGATATATATTTCCAGATTCTATATATATAGCTATCGCAGTCATCGCCGAGAACGATATTATTCCCTCTAAACCTAGGTTTAGGATACCGCTCCTCTCCTTAATTAATTCGCCCAGGCTTGCAAGTAGTAATATTGTGGATGAATCTATAATTAGCTTTATAAACTCACCTTGTCCATCCATTTAAGCCACCCCCCAATGTATCTCCTTGAGATTATGAAGACTAGCAATACCCCCTCAAATATGTATATGCCCTCAAATGGTACACCGGCGACGATTGAGATCGTATTTGAGCCATATATTAAGCCGGCGAAGAATATTGATGAGATTAAGGTATATATTGGGTTTGACTCGCCAACCAATGTAGTTATTATAGCTGTATATCCAAGCCCAGCTGAATATCCAGGTTTAAATCTATAGAAGTATGATAGAAAGTCACCTGTCCCTGCAAGTCCAGATGCCAACCCACTTAAAGCCATCGACCCCATCACTATAAAATGAATCTTATATCCTGAGTAAAGCGCTGCATCCCGATTCTCACCATATATCCTCAATTTAAAGCCATATCTACTCCTGAATAATATGTAGTAGGTGACGATAGATACTATAATAGAGAGTGGAAATAGAAAATTAACTCCTAGGATATCTGGTAATCTATATCCAAAGGGTATTTCTGGAGTGACTGGAAAACCATATGTAGATGGATCTCTCCATCCTCCATAGACATGATAATATAGTATATAGATAGCGACATAATTCAACATAAGAGTTGTCAATACCTCATTTACATCCAACTTATACTTTAGATAACCAGGTATAGCTGCATATATCCCTCCAGCCACCATGCCGATTACGATGGGTATCAATGGATTCTCAAATCCTATATTGAATACATATATTAAATATCCCGCCGTTATCCCACCAATTATATACTGACCTTCAGCACCGATATTCCATATTCCAGCCTTGAAAACAATGGAGAGCCCAGCGGATAAGATTGCAAGGCTTCCGGCAAGCCTAAGAGTCTCATATAACCCATTTGGATCTAAATAACTATTTCTAAACATTCTAAAATAAGCGTCTATTGGGTCGCCACCATAATATAATATAAATAATGAATATATCGCCAATGCTATTACTATA
>DQVL01000157.1 GCA_015661745.1 Thermoprotei archaeon
CACTATGGTATATCAAATATTCTCTGGTGTATGACATGATTATATAAAATTAGATGTTTGAGTCTAGAATAGATACCTTCCTATTCCCGTCGTAGTAAGCCACCATCATATGCTTTGTATTGAATCTATATGCTAGTGAGCCATTAATATCTAGTGCTATCAACCCTGTAGATTCAGGCATGATCTTACCAGCATGGTCTATGGCGACCATTAAAGATCTATATACATCTCCCGTCTCCTCATATTCTAGGTAGGCTCTATAAGATATTAACCCCCTCATTATAACCTCTCCTATCCCGGTGGCGCATACGGCGTAATCCCTCGATATGTAGAATCCCCCTCCAAAAATCGGTGTATCACCTACTCTACCAGGTAGTTTAAGCCATATTCCACCTGTACTAACGGCTACAGCTAATTCTCTATTCTTATCCAGTGCTATAGCACCAACTGTATCTCCATATAGATAGTTAGCCACTTTTATATTCCTTGGGAATCTTTTAAGACCTTTATACCCTTCAATCAACTCATTATATCTAAACACAATATTTTTACTGGGGTCACCAATCTTCTCGAGGTCTATCCTAGCAGCTATTGAATCTGCCCCCTCTCCAGCGAGTAGGAGGTGATCCGTCTCTATAGCCACGTATCTAGCTAGAGCTACAGGATTCTTTGGATACCTGACAGAGGCGACTGCACCTATATTTCCCCGGGAATCCCCATATGCTGCATCCATCTCCCTAACCCCCTCAATATTTAATGCACTTCCAGAGCCTGCATTGAAATATCCAGAGTCCTCCATAATCTCTATTGATTTGACAACTGCTTCACCCGCTGATCCTCCACCGTCTAGAATCTCTAGCCCCTTCTCCAATGCCTCCTCTATAGCTTCTAATGCACCTTTAACCCTCTCATCGTCTTTTCTCCATGTTCCAGCTCCACCATGTAATATCAAGCGAAACATTTTTAATTCACCACATCAAAAAAAATTTATGTCACTTACTCAAATGTAATTATTATCTTCCTTGGAGGGTGTAAATATAATGGTTTATATATATACTTTTGAAGATGGTAAGTGGAGTAATAAAAAATTGTTAGGTGGTAAAGGTAGTAGCCTAGCTCAAATGACTCAATTGGGATTGCCAGTACCCCCAGGGTTTACGATAACGACTGATGCATGCCTAAAATTCTATGCTCCTATTAAAGATGAGCTTGAAAGACTATTAAATAAGTTAAGGAGTAGTTTTGAGGGGGGTAATAGAGAGAGAATTTTAAATGAGATCCAGGATTTGACTAAGGATTTAGAGCTACCGGATGGATTGATGGATGAGATACGAAATTATATGGATTGGCTATCAAAGAGGATTGGGCGTGTATATGGAGATCCAGATAATCCACTCCTAGTCTCAGTTAGGAGTGGAGCCCCCGTCTCAATGCCTGGTATGATGGATACTATATTGAATCTAGGGTTAAATGATGAGACTGTGAAGGGAATTGAGAGATTGACTGGTGATAAAAGATTTGCTTTGGATGCATATAGGAGATTCCTATATATGTATGGAACTATAGCGCTGATGCTGGATAAGGAATTATTTGATGAGACTGGGAAGAATATACTTGAGAGATATGGGGTTAAGGATCCTTCAGAGCTTGATATTAAGGGACTTGAAGAGTTGATTAATGAATATAAAACAATAATTTTCAAAGAATATGGAGAAGATGTTCTAGATCCCTGGAATGAGCTTGAGTATGCTGTAAAAGCAGTCTTTAGAAGTTGGATGAATCCTAGAGCCGTGATATATAGAATTATAAATAATATTTCTGATGAGGATGCCCATGGTACAGCAGTTAATATTCAGGCGATGGTCTTCGGAAATATGGGTTTGGATAGTGGGACTGGAGTATTATTTACTAGGGATGTAGCTACTGGAGAAGATAGGATCTATGGTGAGTTCCTACCTAATGCACAGGGTGAAGATGTCGTAGCTGGGATTAGAACACCAAAGCCTATTGAATATTTAAAAGAGATTAATACAGGTTTATATGAATCGTTGATTGAAAAGGCTAAGTTGCTTGAGAAGATCAATAGGGATGTACAGGATATAGAATTTACTGTAGAGAGGGGGAAACTATATTTTCTACAGGCTAGAAATGCAAAGATGACTCCAAAGGCTAGGGTAAAGACTGCTGTGGATATGGCGTTAGAAGGTTTAATCTCTAAGGAGGAGGCCCTCCTCAAAGTCTCTCCAGATGTGGTTCAGAGTCTACTATATCCATCAATTAAAGATGGATATGAAGGTGAGCCTATAGCTAAGGGTATACCTGCATCACCAGGGGCGGTCTCAGGAGTGGTTGTATTCGATCCGGATACAGCTATAGAGAAGGCTGGTGAAGGCTATGACGTAATATTAGTTAGGATAGAGACTACACCCGATGATGTACATGGGTTCTATGCATCTAAAGGTATCTTAACTAGTAGGGGTGGAAATACTAGCCATGCAGCTGTCGTAGCTAGGGCTATGGGTAAATCAGCTGTTGTAGGGGCTGAATCCATTAAAGTGGATTATGATAATAGAGTATTTATAGTAGATGGTGTGGAGGTTAGGGAAGGTGAATATATAACTATAGATGGCTCTACAGGAAATATATATCTAGGTAGGATACCAACAGAGATTCCAAAACCCCCGGAGGAGCTAGACCTACTCCTTAAATGGGCAGATGAGAAGAGGAGGTTAGGTGTATGGGCGAATGCGGATCTACCTGAGGATGCGGAGGTAGCAAAGAAGTTTGGGGCTGAGGGGATTGGGCTTCTAAGGATTGAGAGGATGTTTAGAGAGCCTGAAAGACTCAAACTCCTACGTAATGTAATATTAAGTAGTTCCAGTGGTGAAAGACGTAGATATATGGCTGAATTAGCTGAGTTAATCAAGAATGATTTCAAGGATGTTCTCAAGGTTATGGATGGACACCCAGTAATCATTAGATTGATTGATCCACCCCTCCACGAATTCCTACCGGATAGTAAAGAGATTCTTAAAGAGATCTATAATGCAAGGGAGAGGGGAGAAGATCCTTCTAGACTCGAGAATTTATATAAGAGGGTTACCGCTCTTGAAGAGGCTAATCCAATGATGGGTAATAGAGGTGTTAGAGTCGGTATTACACATCCCGAGGTATACTGGGGATTGGCAAAGGCTATTATGGAGGCTACCGCAGAACTTATTAGAGAGGGGTATAAACCGAGAACTGAGATAATGATTCCACAGGTGGCAATACCTGAGGAAGTCGATTATGTACTCGAGAATATTTTAATACCTGTTAAGGAGGAGGTTGAGAATAGATATAATGTTAAGCTAGATATAAAGTTTGGGACTATGATAGAGACTGTGAGAGCCGCTTTATTAGCGGGTGAACTGGCTAAGAGACTCGATTTCTTCAGTTTTGGAACTAATGATCTAACACAGGCTGTATTCAGCTTTAGTAGGGATGATGTAGAGAATAAGTTTATGGCGCAGTATCTCGAGTTAGGCATATTAAAGGAGAATCCATTTCAACATTTGGATGTCGAGGGTGTAGGCAGGTTAATCAAGTTATGTATTGAGGAGGCTAGACGGGTTAATCCAGACATCGAGATTGGAATATGTGGTGAACATGGTGGTGACCCAAAATCAATATATTTCCTCCATAGAACAGGTCTAGACTATGTAAGTGCAAGTCCATATAGAGTATTACCCGCTAGATTGGCTGCAGCCCAAGCAGCGATAAAACATAAGATAGGGTAAAACATTAATTGCCATTATAAACGATATATTCTAGAATATATATGGGTTAAAGTAGATTTATTTAGAAAATTATTAGTAATGATATTTAATAAAATCCCTACTACAACATTTTTAACTCTAATCATTAGCCCGGCTTTACCGAATTTTTTAAATATATCTGGCTATGACGATAACTATAGTAAGCCCCTCTATGAAAGGCATACAATATATCTTCGAGTATGCTCAGTCCATGGCTATCCAGAAAG